>CAWUNH010000212.1:0-3290 GCA_963923435.1 uncultured bacterium | reverse complement strand
CAGAAATACTGCTGCACATCGCCCATAACCCTCAAACTAAATTCTGTACTGAAAATACACGTGTTTTGAGCCTGATCTTCTTTTAAAATGTCTGCCTGAACCGTTCCCCTTACTTTTTTAAGGGTTTCCGTTTTAATCCGATCGTACACCTCTTTTGGCAATACCTGATCGCCGCTGGTTCCAAGCAAAAGCAAACCCAAGCCATTATTGCCTTCCGGTAATTCCGCTGCATGGTATACCGGAACCTCAAGACCCCGTTCGGAATAAAGAGATTTAATTTTATGACGTACCGATTCGGTTAAACCGTTTTTAATGATGTACTTTTCGCATTCCTGATCAATGGCGGCATTCATATAAAAAGCGGCAAGAGTTGCCGCAGGACCGTTAATGGTCATGGAAACAGAAGTAGAGGAATGGGTTAAATCAAATCCGCTGTATAATTTTTTAGCATCGTCCAGGCAACAAATACTAACACCGCTGTTTCCAATTTTACCATAAATATCCGGACGCAGGTCCGGGTCATGGCCATACAAAGTAACGCTGTCAAAGGCCGTGCTTAAGCGGTGTGCGGGCATTCCCAAACTAACGTAATGAAATCGCTTGTTGGTTCGTTCCGGGGAACCTTCCCCTGCAAACATTCGGGTTGGATCTTCCCCTTCCCTTTTAAAGGGATAAATCCCTGCGGTATAAGGATAGTATCCCGGCAAATTTTCTTTTAAATGCCAAAGCGTTAAGTCCTTAAAACTTGAAAATTTCGGAACGGCCACTTTGGGTATTTTAAGATGCGAGAGGCTTTCGTACTTGGTTTGAATTACAATTTCACGATCTCTAACCCTGTAGCGGTATTCATCTTGCAGATACCTGTTTTTTAAAATTGGCCATTGCGAAAGCCAATGCAGTACCCGTCCATCGATGTGACGTGCCAGTTCTTCTTTTTTTTGCAATACCGCATCTTTAACTGCCGAATCGAGTGAATCGATGGAATGGGTTATTTCCAAAGCCTGATACTGTTCGGATAATTCTGCTTGGTTTATTATCCACTGGTCTTCTTTACGAGACTGATCCGCAATTTCACTTAAATACCGGGTTCTTGCTGGAGGTATTATATAAACCTTTGCACTCATTTCGTCGGTAATCTGAAACGATGTGTTTAAAGGGGCCTTTGTTTTGGATACCAGGGCATCCATAACGGCCTTGTACAATCGATTGGTTCCGGGATCGTTAAACTGCGATGCTATAGTGCCAAAAACAGGTATTTCTGCATCCGAAACATCCCATAAATTATGATTGCGTCGGTACTGTTTTTTTACATCCCGTTCAGCGTCCAGGGCGCCTCGTTTATCAAACTTGTTTAAAACTACAATATCGGCAAACTCAAGCATGTCAATTTTTTCAAGCTGAGAGGCGGCACCAAATTCGGGAGTCATTACATAAAGAGCCAAATCACTATGATCGGTTATTTCGGTATCACTCTGTCCAATACCGGCCGTTTCCAAAATAATCAAATCAAAGCGGGCTGTTTTTAAAATATTAACTGCGTCTTGAACGTGTTTTGAAAGCGCTAAATTGCTTTGTCGTGTAGCCAGTGAGCGCATGTAAACGCGAGCATCACGAATTGCATTCATTCGTATCCGGTCGCCTAGCAGGGCTCCACCGGTTTTTCGTTTGCTGGGGTCAACAGAAATTATTCCTAGGCGCTTGTCTTTAAAATCCATTAAAAATCGCCGAACCAATTCATCGACCAGCGAAGACTTTCCGGCACCGCCGGTTCCTGTAATTCCCAACACAGGGGTTTTAGACAACGTTGCAGCCGCATTGATTTGTTCCAACTCCTTAGAAAACTGATGTCCGTAGTTTTCTGCAGATGAAATCATACGGGCTAATGTCAAATCCTTAAAGGGTTGATTAGAATCTTCAACTTTTGGCCATACCTCACCCAATGCAAAATCCGATTTTTCCAGTACATCGTTTATCATGCCTTGCAAACCCATGGCCCTGCCATCGTCCGGATGATATATTCGGGCAATGCCATAGGACTGTAATTCCTGAATTTCTTCAGGTAAAATGGTTCCTCCACCGCCTCCAAAAATTTTAATATGTCCGCAGCCTTCCGCTTTCAGCAGATCAAACATGTACTTGAAGTATTCCATATGTCCGCCCTGATAACTGGTAATGGCAATGGCATTGGCATCTTCCTGAATAGCACAACGCACAATTTCATCTACACTGCGATCGTGTCCTAAATGAATTATTTCGGCCCCGGAGGACTGCATAACCCTTCGCATGATATTAATGGCCGCATCGTGACCATCAAATAAAGCAGCAGCCGTAACAATTCTAATTTTATGACGGCACTGATAAATTGGCGTTTCCATGATTTGGCAAATTTACGTATTATGAGGGCATTAACGAATCCCTCAAATACTGCCCTTTTGATTTAAAAAAGAGGAGTTAATATAAAATATACATTCGAAACCGAACGGTGAATAACTACTTAATACGTTAGAAAAATGAACCTCGATAGATTCAACCTAAAGCAGTTTTTAAAATCTAAAGCATTTTTATTGTAGGGTAATACTATAAACCACTCCATTGATGGTAACGGTTGCATTTACATCGCAGGTTCCGTTTCCATAATCAATATAGCGGGTGGCTTTGGTTCCAGGAGTATGATTTAATTTCCCCTTAATAAATGGATGGCGTGAGGGTTTATTGGCAAAGGGAGAACAATTCATGTCTTTTTCAAGATCGATGGCTTGGTTGGTATAATTTTCACCTTTTGCGTTTACCCCGTTGGAGTTGCCATTAAACTTAACCTTTGCCAAAGACCATACAATACTCTTACTCTGACCTCTGTAACAAGAGCTGTCATTGGTATTTAAAAGTTCTTTGGTGTAACTGGTTATTCGGGTAATTGTACCGGCATTGGTTCCGGGTTTAATTACACTGATATTGGAATTTATGCTCCAGGTTAAATTGGTTCCGGGATTAATACCCGATGGCAGTGTTAAGGGGCTTGTGTTTTTTACTTCTTTACTGGTAATGGTTACCGAATAACCATCCACTGTATAGTTTTGCGAACTTACTTTCATGTTAAAACCCGGATTACGGTATCGTATGGCCGTGCTGGGGTTACTGGCAGATAAATCGTAAATCAATTTTCCGGAACGGCTTCGACCGTCGTTGCACAAACAAGGACTGGTTCCAAAATCTACTGTAATAATTTTATTGCTGATGGTTACCGTCTGTCTCTTATACACATCTGACGCTGCCGACGAAGGCTTAGGTGT
>CAWUNH010000211.1:0-3304 GCA_963923435.1 uncultured bacterium | reverse complement strand
GCAGGTGTACCGTTTAATTGCAGGGTGCTCCCTCCCGTTGATTTGGTACAAATGGAGGGCGAAGGAAACGAGAGTGTAACATTGGGCAAGGGATTGACCATAACGTTTAACACAGCATTGCTGCTGGGACAAGGTGCATTGGCTCCAATACATGTAAAACTTTGTACGCCCGCTATGGACGAACTGGCCGAGGTACTGGCGGTATTGGCACCATTGCTCCAGGTATAACTACCGGCCCCGGAAGCCGACATGTTAAAAATTGAACCCAAACAAACGGCCGAGGGTCCGCTAACCGATAAAACCGCAGGTTGCATAACGGTTAGGGTTGCCGTTTGACTACCAGTACATCCTCCATTAACACCCAAAACCGTATAAACAGTAGTTGCAGTTGGAGATACCACAATACTGGGTGCATTGGAAACCGGATTGGTCCAGGTATAGGTGATATTTCCAGAAGCTGTTAGGGTTGCCGAACTTCCGGAACAAATTATGCCAGCACCGTTTATGGTGAGGGTTGGTGAATTTAAATTTGAAATATTAATTGTAGCCGTTGCCACATCGGTGTAATTTCCATTAAATGCAGCATTACTGGCTCCTTTGCGATATTTTAAGGCCAGAGATGCGGTTTGAATTCCAGGTGTATTAAAAGAAGCTAAAGCATTGCTGGTGTATAAGGTTCCGGTATTGGAACCGGTAAATGTCCAGCGATAAATGGAATCGGTAATGGGTATTAAATTATTAAAGGGAGGCCAATATGCTGCAAATTTGTTAAAATTAAATTGCCGGTTTTGAAGCAAAGCCGTGGGATTGGATGTGTTCATAAACACAGCATTACTGTTAGTACAAGCGGTGTTTGAGGTGGCAGAAATTCCTGCCGTATAGGAAAACGATACACGTGGCGCTACAATAAATTCTAAATCTGTGCCCGTGCCAAAGGTATTGGTATTGGAAATAAAATTACCCATGTAGCGCATCCGGCCAAAACCTTCACCGTATTTTCTGGCCGGTGTAAAGGTTGAACTGGGTGTACAGGCATTATTTAAAAACAATCGGATGGTATCGTTTGGATTGGTAGATACATTCCTGTATAAGACTGCAAAATTTCCGGTAATTGTAATGGGGTTTGTAAAATTACCACCCACCCAAACACCAATGGTTGTTGAAGAAACAGAGGTTTGAACCGAATCCAATGCCGGCAAAATCGGCATGTTGGCACCGTTTAATGCACATAGGTAAAGCCGTACCGGAACACTGGGTGTTGGGGCGGTTGCATTTTTAATTACAATTCCTTCCAATCCATGAACCGTAATGGTACTGCTGTTTAAAAACAGACCGCCACAATGGGTTATGCTGATGGTTCCATTGTAGGGTTGATTTAATGAAAGAAAATTTAAATTGGCGTTGGCGGCTGTTGGGTTACGAAAGTAATGTTTATTAAAAAAATATTCCAAGGTATCGGTAGCCCCCGTAATGGCATCTTGTGAAGCTTCGGAGCTTGCATCAAATGTTTTATGGACACTTACTGCATTATGATGAAGTAAAATTTGTGCCTGCATCTGAAAGGACAGAATCAGCATTCCCAAAATGACCCGTATTGTTTTCATAGACTTGGTTTTATAACGAATATAACAAATCTAATTTATAAAAACAAAAAGCCGCCCGAAGGCGGCTTTTAAAATCAACATATTAATGTTAATTAATTCTGAATCAGCACTTTAAAGCTACGCGACTGGTTTGCACCATCCGAAACCGTAACCATGTATTGGCCAGAACTTAATTTAGATACATCCAGTGTTTCTTCTAGTTTATCTGAATTTACCTGAGCAACAACCTGACCCAACACATTGGTTAGGGTAATGAAGGTAGATCCATTTAATCCGCTGACAGTTAATTGACCGTTGTTAGCAGGTGCAGGATATACTTTTACCGAAGTAGCAAAACCGGTATTGTCGGCAATTGAAGTACATGCCGATACACTGATGGTGATTACCGCAGGTGAGCCTTTACATCCAGAAGCAGCATCGGTTCCGTTAACGGTATAATTAACTACACCACTGGTGCCGGAAACGGTTGGGGTAACAACTACGCTGGCAGTGGTTCCAATATTAGGATTGGTAGCCGTGTTCCAGGTATAGGTCATACCGGCAGGTCCGCTGGCAGATAATGTAGTTGATTCGCCTTTGCAAACACGGGTTTTGGTTGCAACCGCTGTTACTGCAGTAGCACTAAATCCTAAAGAGGCCCCCAGTGATAAATATCCGATATTAACCATGGTAGGTGTACCACCGGCAATGGGAATTTGATAAAACCCAGCAACTGGTCCGTTTGCTGCAGCATTTCCAATAGGAAAATAAGCGTTTGCGGGCATGGCTATACCTAGGAAATAGGGTGTTGAAGGTGTTAACGAAGGAGGAACTTGAAAGGTCAAGGTTTTGTAGATGTCCATATCGGTTGCAGCAATTGTTAAGGTGTTTCCTGAGGCAACAACCAGTCCTGTTGCATCACACAATACGGGATACAGGGTTTTTCCAAGATTTGCAGCATTGGTAAAAGAAGGAATTACACAACTTACGCCTGTTAAACTCGAAGCATTGGGAGAGGAAGTATAGGTAAATCCATAAATTATACCTGCTGCATTGGATCCAGCTCCGTAGGCCGAAGAGGTAAACGAACCAGCAGCAACCGGAGGCGGTATTGCCACGTTATTACAGGTTACACTTTGCGACCAAACGGTTTGGTTATTGGTATTGTTTTGATCAGGCAAAGTTGAAACCGTCATGTTATTTAAACCACCCGTTATAGAGGGAAACGCATTAAAAGAAATTACTGTTGAAGCACCGGCCGCCAATGAAGTAATGGTTTTAGTATCGGCAAAGGTGTTTGCTCCCATCACGCCAAGTGCAACGGCGATATTGGATTTTAACACATTGCTGGAATTACGAATTTGAGCCGAAACCACCTGGTTGGGATTGGCCAATTTTGAAATGGTACCGTTAGCAAACAAATATTCTACAGCAATTTCGTTGGTTGCTGTATTGCTTGCTGAAAAACGAAACACGGGACGAAACGAGGTGTTAGCAATGGCATCCGGCGCAGGAGTAGTTGAGGCCGAGGAGGTTGCTCCACCCGGATTGATGGCATTGTTTGCATCGTAGGTTGCAGCAAAACTTGCGGAAAGGGCGGCAGCGGCAGCCGTATATTGATAGGCTACGTAAATTCCACCTCCGGTATAGTTAAAGTTAGTACTTAAATTTAAGGTAATGTTGGTATTGGTTGCAGCTGGAATGGTAAAATTACCGGCATA
>CAWUNH010000210.1:0-3317 GCA_963923435.1 uncultured bacterium | reverse complement strand
CACCTAAGCCTTCGTCGGCAGCGTCAGATGTGTATAAGAGACAGGCTCTATGATTGAGGGTAAAAACGTATACCTCAGGGGCTTTGGTACCTTTTTGGTAAAAAAACGGGCCGAAAAAATTGGGCGCGACATTTCTAAAAACACCACCGTTGTAATACCGGCGCATTATATTCCGGCCTTTAAGGCCTCTAAAACCTTTACCGAGCGGGTTAAAAAGAATGTAAAATCGGCCGAAGAACCAAAAAATCTCGATTAATTCATAAATGTTACCTAAATTTGCGCCCCTTCTGTGGATTACAGGAGTCGTTTTAATTTGCGTTCTTTTGTTTTTATTACCCCGTACGCCTGTACGCAACACTAATTTAAAAGCCCCCAATCAAGCGCTTGCTTCTTTGGATTTATGGCTGAACCGTGCCCTGGCCCAGGTACCCGCCCCCCGAGCCAGCACCTACCAGCAATGGATGCGTACCCAGCAATGGGATTCTTTACGGCACTTTTGGCTACAGGCCAAACGACCCGATTTAATGGCCCGAGTAATGGAACTGCAGGCCCGGTCGCGGCCTTCGGACTCCCTTTGGTTGCAGGCCGGTAAAACCTACTACAAGGCCGTTCGCTTTTGTACCGACAGCACCCAATTGCCCTTGCTGTTTTCGCAAGCGCGGTATTGCCTTGAGCAGAGTTTAGCCGCCAACCCCAAACAGGTTGAAGCCAAATTAATTTTGGCCTCATGTTGGGTAGACGAGGGCCTTAACCCCATGAAAGGCATTGGTTTGTTGCGCGAACTGGAAGCCAGCGACAGCACCCGAACCGATGTGCAGTTAACCCTGGGTTTAATGAGCATGCGAAGCCAGCAACTGGACAAAGCCATTAAACGGTTTAAAACCGTGCTGCGTTTAGACCCGGCTTTTATTGAGGCCTACTTGCATTTGGCAGATGCCTACCAGCAACAAGGATCGCTGGATTTAGCACGCAATGCCCTGAGCAGCTACGCGCAGCTAACCCCTAATCCGGTTGAACGGGAAGAAATAAAAAAATATATTAACCAATTACATAATTAACACAACACATTATGCCCAGCGGAAAAAAACGGAAGCGTCATAAAATGGCCACCCACAAACGCAAAAAGCGTTTACGGAAAAACCGTCATAAGAAAAAATAAGTTTTAACCGAATACGGCCTGAGGGCCGTGTTTATAAAAATTTTACAGCGTGAATCAAGAATTAATAATTAATTCCACGCCTGGTGAAGTTGTTATTGCGCTGCTCAACGACAAACGTTTGGTTGAGCTACATCGTGAAAAAAACAACGCAAAATATTCAGTAGGCGATATTTATTTAGGAACCACCCGAAAAATTATGAGCGGCCTTAACGCCGTGTTTATCGACGTGGGATACGAAAAAGATGCTTTTTTGCATTACCATGACCTGGGCCCGCATGCCCGTTCGGTTATGAAGTATACCGACATGTGCCTTAAGGGCAAGCAGCAGGTAAGCAACCTGATGTACTTTAAAAACGAGGCCGAAATACCAAAAGACGGTAAAATTACCGACATTGTTAAATCGGGTTTGCCCATTTTGGTGCAGGTTGCCAAAGAGCCCATTAGTGCCAAAGGTCCGCGTGTAACCACCGAAATAAGTTTGGCGGGACGCTATTTGGTTTTAATTCCGTTTGGAGAAAAAATTTCTATTTCCAGTAAAATTCGCAGCTCCGAAGAAAAAGCCAGGTTAAAAGAACTCATGCTTAACATTAAACCCAAGCATTTTGGAGTTATTGTGCGCACCGTTGCCGAAAACCAATCGGTGGTTGAACTGGAAAACGATTTAAACGATTTAATCAAACGCTGGGAAAGTGCTTTTTTGGCCCTTAAAACGGCCGTGGCGCCCCAGCAAATTTTAGGTGAGGTGGACCGGACCAATGCCATTTTACGCGATTTTTTAAACCCCAGTTTTAATGCCGTACACGTTAACGATTCGCAGCTGTACGAAGATTTAAAGCATTACATAAAAGCCATTGCCCCCGACAAACAAGATATTTTAAAACTGTTTAGCGGCAAGGTGCCCATTTTTGATGCCCTGGGCGTAGAAAAGCAAATTAAAGGTTTGTTTGGTAAAACCGTACACATGAAAAGCGGGGCTTACCTGGTTATTGAACACACCGAGGCGCTGCACGTATTTGATGTTAACAGCGGAAACCGTGCTAAAAGCGAACAAACTCAAGAACAAAATGCCCTGGAGGTTAATTTGGATGCTGCGGCCGAGGTGGCCCGCCAGTTGCGTTTGCGCGACATGGGCGGCATTATTGTGGTTGATTTTATTGACATGCACCATCCCGACAACCGCCGGCAATTATTTGACCGGCTTAAGGATGAAATGAAATCCGACCGGGCCAAGCACAATATTTTACCTCCCAGCAAATTTGGTTTAATACAAATAACCCGGCAGCGTTTGCGGCCCGAGGTAAATGTTGAGGTGCTGGAAACCTGCCCCAATTGCAGCGGTACCGGTAAATCGCAACCCAGTATTTTACTGGCCGATCAAATTACCAATACCCTGCGCTATCTGATAAAAGAACAGGGACAAAAAGGAATTAGCCTGCACGTACATCCCTATTTAGAGGCCTTTATTAAAAAAGGATTTTGGTTTAAAAGCCTGCAATGGAAATGGTATTTTGAGTTTAAACAATGGATTAAAGTGGCCGGAGTTGCCAGCCAGCCTTTAATGGAATACACCCTTTACGACCAGCGCATGGACGAGCTGGAAGCCTGATTGGGTTGACCGCTCAGCGCTTTTTGCCGTTTTATTTTTTGTGCCAGGTGCACCACCAGTTTTAATTCCGAGACTCCTTTTGAAGCGTTAAATAAATTTGCTTGGGCCGTGCTGCGGTTTAAAAAACCGGACCATTCGTTAAGGTTGCTGCTAAACCGATACCGTTGAACTGTAATCATAACCGAAAGGTACTACGTTTTAAAGCGGTTTATTGCTATGTTAAATAGCAATTTTGGGAGGCTTGCGCAATTAACAAAAAGCCTTAATTATCAACAAGTTTGGCACTTGGCGGTTTTTTAATCAATATTTGCTAAGGTTATAATATACTATGAACGACGATTTTGAAAAGAACGATCGGGGTGACCTGTTCTCTAAGCCGGTGCGGGCCGGAAAGCGTACCTATTTTTTTGATGTAAAAAGTACGCGTGGTAACGACTACTATCTTACCATTACCGAAAGTAAAAAGCGCTTTAGCGATGACGGGCGGTTTACCTTTGAAAAACACAAAATTTTTCTTTACAAAGAAGATTTTGAAAAGTTTTTAGAAGGTTT
>CAWUNH010000209.1:0-3330 GCA_963923435.1 uncultured bacterium | reverse complement strand
CATTCCCTATCAGCCGGCGGCCTATGGCACACAAGGAAGTCCATCCGCTTTAAACATTCCTGGAGCACGTACGGGAGCCGCTTCCTTTTCAGATTCGCAAGGTTACCTTTGGCTGGTTGGAGGTTTGGGCAATACAACCAACAGTATGACCGTGGGATATTTAAACGATGTTTGGAGTTACAATACATCAAACGGAGAATGGACCTGGGTATCCGGTAATAACTTTATTAACCCAAACGGAACTTATGGAACTCTGGGTTCAACCAATGCCAGTTCTAAACCCGGTGGTCGCATGAATGCCACCTCCTGGAAAGATTCCAACGGACAGTTTTGGCTGTTTGGTGGCTTAGGTTACGATGCCAGTAATACCAGTGCCCAATTGCTCAACGATTTATGGAAATACAATCCAAGCTTAAATGTTTGGACCTGGATGAAAGGCAGTAACAATAACAATCAGGGAGGCCAGTACGGAACTCAGGGCATCAGTTCACCCCTGGGTACACCCGGAGCCAGAACCCGTGGAATTTCATGGGTAGATCCCGATAACAATTTATGGGTCATGGGAGGTGAAGGCTATGCAGCAGGAACCTCAACCACCGGAACTTTAAACGACTGGTGGCGTTACAGTGTTAATACCAATGACTGGCTTTGGCTTAGAGGTGGAAATTTTATAGGTGCCGCAGGTTTTTACGGAACGCAGGGTGTTTCCGCAAGCGGAAATATTGTGGGCAGCCGAAGAATGGGACAGGGCTGGATTGATTCCAGTAACAATTTATGGTTATTGGGTGGTTATGGTAAAGGAAATTCTACCACGCTGGGTTATTTAAACGATTTATGGAAGTTTCCCGATTGTTTGGTTAATCCTGTTACCCTTACCATTACCAGTTTAGACAGCCTTGTTTGTGCGGGTGAAACCACGACTTTAGTGGTTTCGGGGGCTTCTACGTATTCTTGGAGTAACGGAAGTACCTCTTATTACAATATAATTATACCAACTGTAACTACCCAGTACACCGCCTCAACAACCAGCAGCATTGGTTGTGTATTTTCCTCGGTATACACCCAATCCACCCTACCCTGCACCCAAATTAAATCTATTGCTTCGGAACCGCTTGTAATATATCCGCAGCCGGCCCATCAAAAACTCTATTTTTCCAGGGCGATTCAGGGAACAATCGAATTTTACAATATGACCGGTCAATTGATTAACGAACAAAACCTTACACATGAAACCCAATTTATCGATCTCTCTAAATTACATTCAGGATGGTATTTTTTTCGAATTAATGAATTGAATCAGTCCCCCCAAAAAGGAAAACTCCTTATTTATTGAGACGTTTCGCTTAACACATACTGGCACGTTTGCCGGGTTCTTTGTTCTAAAAGAACCGTTTTACCTTCAATAACCTGAGCACTTTTACTATCCTGATAATTACGGATGGTAAGAAGTTGCACGGAGGGGTTGTATTTGATTGTAAAAAAAGTCGATACAGTCGAAAGAAAAGCATCCAAATCAATTATTGTATCGCAGCAAAAACTAATGCTAATGGCAGAAACCTGCATCAAATGAACTTTTACGCGAAGGTTCCATAAAATATGATAAATTTTACTAATGTGCTCATCGGAAATAAATTCCAAATCTTTTTTAAACGCCGTAACGAGCATAAGTCCTTTTTTTAAAATGTAACTGGTTTTAGGCTTATAGTCTTTTAAATCTATATTATAGATGGTTGTACCGGGCAAATGGGTATCGATAAACGATCTTACGGTTAAGGGAATGCCTTTATTTTGTAATGGTTTGATGGTTTTGGGGTGCAGTACAGTAGCACCGTAATACGTTAATTCAACCGCATCGTGATAACTAAGCGTATCTATGAGACGGGCATTTTGAAAATACCTGGGGTCTGCATTTAATACACCCGGAACGTCCTTCCATACCGTAACGCGTTGGGCATCCAGCAGGTTGCCTAATAATGCGGCAGTATAGTCGCTTCCTTCCCGACCCAAACTGCTTGAATAATTATCTAGGGTAGCACCAATAAATCCCTGAGTAACAACAAGTTGATTTGCAATCAAGGGTATTAAATGTTTATTTACACGTTCTTGGGTTTCATTCCATAACACCGAGGCATCTCTGTAATGATCATCGGTACACACAATGCTTCGAACGTCCAAATGATGCACATTTTTTATCTGATCACGAAGAGCATGGCTTACAATACAACTTGAAAATAATTCTCCAAAAACAATCAGTTGATCGTAAATGGCATCCTCTGATCGAAATTGCTCGTCAAATACCCATTGCAATTGGGTTTTTAAATTATGAAGGTCGTTAAATAGCGCCGTATGAGAGGGACTAAATAAGGCTGCAACCATGGCATCGTGAAATTGAAAAAAATTGTTCAGTTGCCGGGATCGCTCCGCTGTATTATGATTAATATGAGCCTTGATCACTTGCTCCAGCTGATTGGTCATTTTACCCATAGCAGAAACAACCACCAAAAGCGGTTTTGAGCCCTTATTTTTTATGATTTCAACGACCTGTTTAACCCGATCAGGGTTTTGAAGTGAAGCCCCGCCAAATTTATAGATCTCAGTATTAGAAAGTTTGTGGGATGCAATCTGAGATGCCTCCATACCTATGGATTGCTTTTGGGAGCAACCGGCAGAGCGTTGGGCTGTGGTGTTTGTACAGCACTTTGAGCGCGTTTTTTCATGGACGAGCTGTTTTCAGAGTTTGAATCTGTGCCACCGGTAGAAGGTGTTAACATTAAACTAAATAACAACAAAGCACCTGCCAATGCCCAGGTGGTTTTTTCAATAATGTCAGAGCCGCGTTTTACTCCCATAATTTGATTGGCCGCACTGAATTGACTTTGAATTCCTCCACCTTTGGAATTTTGAACTAAAACTACCAAAATGAGTAAAATTGAAACTAATATAACCAAGACCGATACCATAATTAATTATTTTTAAGACGTTTTATTTGTTCCGAAAAATACGAACTTTTTTCGGGATTTCGTAACACGAGTATTTCATAGGATCGAATGGCCTTTAAAAGGTTTCCTTGACTTTCATAAATCCTGGCCAAAGTCTCAGAAACTAAATCTTCATGCTCTAATAAACTTGATTTTGCCGAATCTTCAGCCGTAAAAAATTTGTCCTTCTTTACCCTTATCGGTCCTGGATTTTCTTTGATAATTCGATCCAATAATTCCTTTTTTTGATTTCGTTGAATTTCATTTAATGAAGAATCTTCAGGCTGTAAATCCTTGGATTGATTATAACTTTCAAGCCATTCAGAAAAAGATTGGGGATTTTTAGGTGCGT
>CAWUNH010000208.1:0-3335 GCA_963923435.1 uncultured bacterium | reverse complement strand
TTTGATTGTAGCGGTTGAAGTTTTTTTGCATATAAGCCTCTCCAGAAAAGCCCTTAATAATTTTAAGGCTTCCTAAGGTTTCTTCTAAGGTGCTAATTAGTAAACCCAAAGTACCCTTGCTTTGTGACGAATGCTTGCGGATGCGTTTGCCCAACATAGCAATAAGGGCTGCCGGAAGCGGAATAATTATTAAAAACAGCAAAGTGAGTTTAACGCTGATCATGAGCATCAGTACGAGTAAAATAATAATGGTTAAGGGTTCTCTAAAAATCATTTCAAGGGTTTGAATCACACTCCATTCTATTTCCATTACATCGGTGGTCATACGGCTCATTAAATCGCCCTTACGCTCGTTTGAGAAATAATGCAAGGGCAATTCCAGTGTTTTTTTATAAAGTCTTAACCGAACATCTCTTACAATTCCGTTACGTAGTGGGGCTATAAAAAACATGGCAAGATAGCGAAACACGTTTTTTAAAAAACTCAGCAAAAAAATAACCAACACCATCAGCCATAAGGAATTAAATCGGCCAAAACGTTGAATTACATTTTCAAGCGTGCTTTGTAAAGTGTCTTGCAGGGCACTAACCGAACCCGTAGACACCGGCAGTGGACTCGAAGCCCCTTTGCTAAATAACAATTCTAAAAACGGCGCAATTAATGCAATAATAAAGGCTCCGCTTAGGGCAAACAAGGCATTGCAAATTACACTTAAGGCAACCGGTGCAGAATAGGCTTTTAAGTACGAAACGATAGAAGATTTAAAAGTCATTTAAAGTCCTAAATTACTATAAATCAGTTACATTTATAGCGTGGAAAGCATACGTCAACAAAAAGTAAATAAATTACTGGCGCATGAACTGGCCGAAATATTTCGTCAAGAATCCCGAAATACCTTTAAAAACGCCTTTATTTCTGTTACGAGCGTTCGTGTAAGTCCCGATTTAGGATTTGCCAAAGTTTACATCAGTATAATGCAAAGCGCTTTACGTGCTTCGGTTATGGAGGCTTTAAGCCATCATCAGGCAGCCATTCGAAAAAAACTGGCCCATCAAATTGGCAAACAATTACGCGTGGTTCCCGAGCTTCATTTTTATATAGACGATTCGCTGGACTATGCCCTTCGAATCGACGCGCTTTTAAAAAAATAAATTGAATCGCTTAAGTTTACGAATAGCCCGCCGTTATCTTATTTCAAAGAAACAAACCCATGCCATAAATTTAATCAGCTGGATGGCGCTTATATCCATTGCCTTAATTACAGCGGCATTGGTTATTATATTATCGGCTTTAAACGGATTGTCCGGTTTGGTTTCGGACATTTACAACGCCCCAGAACCCGATCTTTGCATTAGGCCAAAAACAGGAAAATATTTTATTCCCGATTCCCGTTTAATTCAACGCCTGGCTACCCACCCTCAGGTAATTTCGTATTCCAGCATTCTCGAAGACAAGGCCCTGATACAACGCGATAACGAACAATTATTGGTAACGGTTAAGGGGGTAGATTCGCATTTAAATAAGGTACTTCGTTTAAGCCAGCACATTGTGGAAGGAAAAAAAACCTGGGACTCGGCCAGTGTGTTTATAGGTAATGGTATTGCCAATTCGTTACAGCTGAATTTGAATTCGGAGTTTAACGCCCTGCGTTTGATAAGCCCTAAAAACCAAGACGCGTATTCTACCGAAGCAGGCATTAACGAGCTATTTTTGCAGCCCACTGCAATTTTTAGTTTAAACGACGAGTTTGATTTTAGTCATGTTTTTATACCCCTTTCTAAAGCCCGTCAATTGTTTGAAATAACAGGTTCAATCACTGCGGTGTACGTTGCAGTTAATGAAACCGACCGGGCCTCGTTACTTCAGGAATTAAATCAATTTTGGGGAAATACCTACGAATTTACCGACCGAAACAAAGCAAATGAGGTTCTTTTTAAAACCCTCGAGTCTGAAAAACTTATGACCATTATTATTTTGGGTTTTATTTTATCTATAGCGGTATTTAATATTATAGGGGCCATTACCATGCTGATCATGGAAAAAAAACAGGATATTAAAACCTTAATGGCTTTGGGTATGGAATTTACCCGAATACAAACCATTTTTATGTGGGAGGGACTGCTTATAACAGGAATAGGATCTGTATTGGGTTTGTTAACTGGAATTTTATTTTGTTTTTTACAACAACATTTTCATTGGATCTCGTTTGGTAACGATGCTATAATTTCTTACTACCCCGTAATTGTTAAGTGGCAAGATGTGCTCATGCTATTTACTTTGGTATTAGCATTAAGCGCCCTTACCGGCCTTTATCCAATAAGGTTTTTTACAAAAAAATTTAAAGTATAGTCCGGATTATAAGGGCCAGTTGCCAAATCATTTAGGGTAATTATTTCATAAAGGTTTTAAAGCTAAGTTGCACAGTATGCTCTTGTCCTGAAGGCCATCGTATAGTGTAATTTATTTATACAATTTACAAAGCACAAATTTTACAGGGAAGTAAAAAATTGAAATTACCCCAAGCATAAGCCCAGCCATTATTATTTCAAAGATATTTGTCTTGAGGTCAGGAACTCTTTCGTTAAGGTCTACAATAAAACCTGTAATAGAAAGGAATACTGAGATTATGGCGAGTACTAAAACATCTTTGTTGTTTTTCATGGTATAATTTTTATGCTGATAAAGGCAATAACGGCCGGCGGTATGCGACGTTGGGGACTTCGTGGCTGCGAACCTATCCCCCGTTACAAATCTTGCCTGCGGGCGATACACTTGACTTTACTACTAAACCCCCAATGGCGTATGACCGCTTGTTAGGCAACGTTTATCCATTAAACAGTTTTATTCGTTTTATGTTTTTCCCTTGTCTAATAAGTAAAGCATGATATGAAGAAGGGATGTCATGTTCCCAATTTCTAAGCAAAATATAAATCAACACTCTATCAAGATGAACAAACATACCAATGATTAATGAAATTAAAAAGTGATTGCCACGCATTTGACAAATTAGAAGGGTAAACTCAATGATAATATATAGACCCCAAAACTTTGACAAGATAGCGTGAGGAGATGGAAGTTTTCCAAATCGCATCAAACTAATAAAATACATAAGAGTTTCAAGGGTTAATATGATAAGTATAAATATTTTATTTTCCGAAAATACATGGTGATTAATTGAAATAATAAAAACCAAAATTGAAAAATAAAACAACAAGTCAAATGCGGTATCTAGAACTCTAAAATTTTCCGTAGAAATATTAAGTTTTCTAGCAATAATTCCGTCAAAAACATCTGTTAATAATCCTAAATACATCAAAGAGAGTACAATGCCTGTC
>CAWUNH010000207.1:0-3339 GCA_963923435.1 uncultured bacterium | reverse complement strand
TACTTCATTTGAATAAATACCATGACTGATTCTGTATCGGATATTGAACAAGCCATTATCGATGAATTTTCTGTGTTTGGAGACGATTGGACCATGAAGTATGAACACCTTATGGACCAGGCCCGGTTATTACAACCCTTGCCCGAAAAGTTTCGAAAAGATGTGTTTTTAATTTCAGGGTGTCAAAGTCAAGTTTGGTTGGCCGCAGAAAAAAAAGAGGAGGTTTATACGTTTTATGCCGATAGCAATGCCTTAATTACTAAAGGCATGATTGCGCTTTTAATTCGCGTTATCCAAAATCAACCGGCATCGGTTATTTTAAACCATCCATTTAATTTTATTAAAGCTATTGGGCTTCAAAACCAATTAAGTCCAACCCGTGCCAACGGATTGCGCAGCATGATACAGCGAATTCAACAATGGGTTAAATAATATGCCGGCCATTATAATAACAGAAAATACAGATTTAATGCAACGGGTTATTGATGAAATAAAAACCTGTTTTGACCCTGAAATACCGGTTGATATTTGGGAGCTGGGTCTTATTTACGAACTTCATTTGGACCCGGCCCATCATTTAAAGGTTGTTATGACGCTGACCTCTCCAAATTGTCCTGCGGCCGAAACCTTACCAGCAGAAGTTGAGCAAAAACTAAAGTTGTTGCAAAACATTCAATCGGTTGAACTGACCCTAACCTTTGAACCTACTTGGGAAAAGGACATGATGAGCGAAGCCGCCCAACTGGAACTGGGATTTATGTAATTGATTTTATAAGGGCTTTGAGGGCTTAATCAGTAAAAATCCAATTGACACATTTCCCCTAAGGGCGATTCCGGATACGTTATTACTCTTGTATCCCGGTCCTGATAATTGATAACCCCGGTCGTAGTTTCTGTTGGTTATTTTATTTCCAAATCCAATATAGGTATCCAGTATAAATCGGTTATCGGGTCCAAAAACTTTTTGATATCCCATTTGAATGCCAAAAACGCTTATAAGGGTACTAAGGTTTTGATATCCCAGGGTAGGATTGAAATAGGTGTTTGATGTGTCTTTATTTAAATACTCTTCAATAACCGATGTTGAAGTTCGAAAGGAGGAATAGACACCTAAAAAATACCGCTGCATGGGTTTTTTAAAATACCATCGCAGTTCAGGATCAATTGCGAATCCGGCATTACTTTTATTAAAATTTATGGTATAATAGTAATTACCCTTTTTATCAGAATCCAATCCTGAGGATTTAGGAAATAGATTAGGGCTCCAGCCAAGCGCTACGGAGATAGAATATTTTCCGGTGATACTTTCCGGTAACAGGTACTCACCATGTAGGGTGTATTTCATGTTCCTAAAAACAGTTAGAGGAGTTAATTTTATTGCTAATTGCGAGGATGCAAAAAATGTACATAACAGTAAACATGCAGTATAAACACGTCGCATCATGAGTGAGCTTTGTATTTGTTTTTAAATTTTTTGATTGATAAGGGGGTTGAACAGTTGTTTTAAAATCGTTTATAAAAAATGCCCTGTTGCATGTATTCTGGATACTCAGAATTTAATTCCTGTAATGCAGGATTTAAGGCCTGTTTTAATTTATTTAATGGAGCAGTTTTTCCGCCCAATAATAAAAACTCCACTCTGTTTGAATAAAAACAAGTATTGGTACACATCCATTGTCCGGAAATAAAATAATGACTCGACCAGCAATTATTAAATCGTTTCATTTTAATTTTAAGTCCCTTGCCTTCATCCAAATGGTACAACGTTTTATCCGTCGAAATTGCACGAAGGGTGTAATCTTTTACAATTTCGGGATATTTGGACGAGAGGTACTGCATTTTATACCGAATGGTAACCGAATCGAGAGGAATAAATTCAAAGTTTACCTGAACGGAATCGTTTGAGGTTGAATTTAATTTTAAATAACCTGTATAATATCCGTAGTAAAGTTCGGCTTTATTGGTTTGAGACTTTAGTGTAGAGGAGCATAATAAAACTGTAAAAAGAAAAAAAACAATTTGGTATTTATGCGTACATTCAGGTATGAAACAATGGATTTTACCTTCTATTATTTTTGGCATTGTATTGTTTTTTTGGCAATTCTTATCTTTTGCAGCATTAAATTTACACGAAAAAGCACAGCAATACACGCCTCAGCAAGACAGTATAATACAAGCATTAAAAAAGTTTAAATTAAAGGAGGGAGGCTACATGTTACCCCGGCCTAAACCCGGACTTTCAAATTCCGAATGGGAAACACAAAACAATTTATACCAAAACCAACCCTGGGTTCGTTTACAATATTATACAACACGAAACAACTCCATGCTAAAACCATTATTGCAGGGTTTTTTTACCGATGTGGTTTTAGGTTTTTTTATTCTTTGGATTTTAAATCAGATAAATTTTACCAACCGCTGGAAGCCCGTTTTATTTTCTGTTATGTTGGGTGTTATTTCATTTATTTACCTGCCTTATACCAATCATATTTGGTATCCCGCTTTTGATATTGAATTTTATTTACTGGATGCGCTGGTTCCCTTTGCCATCATTGGGTTTTTATTTAAATATTTTAAAAGGGCATAAAAAAAGGCGCCATAGCGCCTTTTTTAAGTTAGACTGTGTTAAATTAATCCGACTTACGACTCAAGCTATAAATCACCAATCCGAATCCAATTTTGTTAATGGCATCGGCGATGTTATAAACGATGTCCATCGCGTGACCGGCTGCTTGGGGATCACTCACCAATTGAATTCCAAACAATCCGCCGGGGGTTCCTAATATATATCCCAAAGGATAAATGGCCCATCCTACTAATACAAACCAAGCCAATACACGGGTGGCTTTTGCAACTTCGGCTCCGGCATTTTGAGCCAATGCAGCCACTTCTCCAAACCAAATCAAATATACTATGTAAAAGTAGGCAGCGCCTGATATGACACCCCACATTACACTGCTCTCGCGGTCAATGGTTTCGCCGAAGTAGCCGGTAACCAACATTACCAGAGAGGCAAAAATCAGTTTCCATAATAAATTAATTTTGGCTCCAGCTTTTTTAGTAATTAAATAAAACTCAACACACATTAGGGGTACGGTTAAAATCCAGTCTACGTACCGAAAAAATGTAGGCGATTCACCGGTACCTAAATTGTAGCCTCTCATGTAATAATAATGAACGGCTGCAATAAAGGTAATCAAGCCGGAAACCAGAACGGAGGTTCTCCATTTTTGAGGGGTGTTGTTTAACTCAAAAAAGAAAAACACCGATGCGGCCATCATGGCCATCGTTCCAATAAAGAACGTAAAAGCAACATAATTGTCACTGGCGATTTTTAAA
>CAWUNH010000206.1:0-3346 GCA_963923435.1 uncultured bacterium | reverse complement strand
CGATTTTGTTAATTTTCAATCGGACCGTTCTTCCGGACCCCCAGCCATGTCTATATGGTCTGCTGAATATAAAAACCAACGGTTTCATGCCATCAAAAACCCAGCCTCACTTATAAATCCAGAAAAGCATATGGGACCTTTGGTTTTTTCGAACGATGGTTCCATGGCCTGTTATTCGGAAACCAGCCGTTTTGCCGAACTGAATCGACCGGTTAGCACCCAATTGCTATTGGCTCGTAAACCCAATTCGGTTTCTACAGCCTATTTTCAAAAACACGTTTTTCAATATGCCCGTCCGCTTCCCTTTAGTTCGGATAGTTTTTTTACATCGCACCCGGCATTTTCTCCGGATGGAAAAGAGCTTATTTTTTCAAGTAATCGCAATGGGTCTGTAGGGGGAAAAGATTTGTGGAGCGTGCGAATTGATACCAGTGGTTCAAACATCCAATTCAGTAATTTACGTCCTTTAGGTCCAGACATCAATACGAGCGAGGATGAGCTGGCTCCCGTTTTTAAATCTTCCAACGAGTTGTTATTTGCATCCAACGGACATCCTGGTTTTGGAGGATTGGACCTGTTTTCTGCCCGTAGAATTAACGATCAATGGGTTTTTTACGGAAATGAAGGTTTAAAACTTAACAGTGGAGGAGATGATTTTGGCATTTGTTTTACCAGTGATTCCACGGGTTTTTTTGCATCCAATCGCATTAACGGAAAGGGAAAAGACGACATTTATAAATTTGTTTTTAAAAAACGACTCACCGAGGTAAAGGGTATTTTATGGTTTTCTAAAAACAAAGAAAAACCCGTTGTAAATACATGGGTATATTTAAAAGATGAAAATGGCAAACTGATTGACTCGGTTAAAACCAACCGAAAAGGTTTTTTTGTATTTAGGCAATTACCGGTGGGGACCAAATACATGATTTCTTTTTCTGAGGATACCTCTGTGGTCTTTTCCAATTATGTGCTTTCGGACGAAAACGGTATAATTTCGGATAAATCAATGGAGCAATGGGCAAACGGTCGCTTTGCCTTTAAGAATTTACCCCTCCAAAATCTGGTTGAAGAAACCGAACCCTCTAAAAGGGTGTTTTTAGGCCGTATTATGCTGGGACAGGAAACGCAGCTTCCATTTAAACACGCAAAAATTCAGCTTACATCAAATAATGGTCAGTATGTTAAAACGGCAAATACATCCGATCAAGGAACTTTTTTAATTCGGGACATACCTCCTGATGGCGATTATGATTTACAAATATTGTCGGGCGACAGCGCCCTGCCCGATGGTACCCGAATTAATTTATACAGCAGAGAAGGAAAATTGCTCAGAGTGGTATTCAAAACCTCCAGTGCTTTTAGTTTTAAATTGTTGCAATCGGATCGAAAAGTATTGGATGAGCTGGATATTTCAGATGAGCATAGCTTTTCGGGTAAACTTGTATTTGGCAACGATCACAAAGCCCTTTCGCACGTTACAGTTGATTTAATTGATGAAAATGGTAAAACCCTGCAACGGGTTGAAACCGATTCGTTAGGGCGGTTTATATTTAACGAATTGCCTCAGGATAAAGCATTTTCAATTGCACTAAATACAGAATCGGAGATTATTCCGGAAGGTGCTGTTATATCACTTGCAAATCGAAAAGGAGATATTTTAAGAAATTTTTTAAAAGAAAAAAATCGCTTTGTATACAAGCATGTGGCGGCCGACCGCAAATTATTAAACATGTTTGAAATTGACGAAGCAGAAGCCTTTTCAGTTAATTTGTACGGTTGTTTTTTTGATCAAAATCAAAAGCCTTTGGCAAACAAACGCTTTAAAATAATCAATAACAAAAACGTTTTTGAATTAAAAACCAACGCTGAGGGTAAGTTTAACCTTTCACAAATTAATCCCTACGAGGATTTTAATATTGAAACGTTTGAAAACGACACCTCGTTTCAGAGAATTACACGGATTTTTATGACCGATCCAACAGGTCAGGTTATAAAAGTTGCCCAACTTCAGTTTGGAAAATTTGAATTTAAACTACTGGCCACCGATCGCCGGCACATGACTCAATTTATATCCGACGATACACCGGTTTCTTTTAAATCGGGTTTCACCGATTCCGATTTACCGCTTCGGTTTATAGGTAAAATTGGAATTCCAAAATACAAACGCTTTTTAAGTTCAATTACGGTTCAGGTAATTAATAACAACGACAGTGTGATTGCCTCTGTAAAAACCAACAGTTTAGGACAATTTATGTTTGAAGACTTGCCCAAAAATCAAAATTGGTCGTTTGAATTAAATCAATTGCCCGACACCTTACCTTTTGGATCGGTTGTAGTTTTGTACGACAATTCAGGAAAGATTATAAAACAGTTTGCTTACGAAAACAACCGTTTTGTTTTTAAAATTTTAAATTCAGATGTTAAAATAATGAGCGATTTAATTTCGGAGCTACCGGATGAATTCTCAACTGAATTATTTGGGTTTCTTTTGGATCAGCATCGAAAACCCATTGCAAAAGCACAATTTAAAGTTCTAGTTGAAGGGGAGTCTAAGGCTAAAAATATACAAACCGACGAATTGGGCAGATTTAGTTTAAAAAACTTAAATCCGTATTTAAATTATGAGGTTGAAACAGAGCCTGAGGATCCATCGTTTAAAGGCATTTCCCGAATTTATATTACCGATCAGCAAAAGCAAATAATTAAAGTGGCCGATATTTCTTTTGGAAAATTTTCATTTAAAATTTTACATTCTGACCGAATGCAGTTATCTGAATTAGCAGAAAGTAAGGAAGATGTTTTTTCATCTCGAGTTGACGATTACGCCCGATCTATCAAAAAAGATACACTTAATGCTAAAAGCTTTAGTTTGCCCCATATTTATTATCATTTGGGTGAGGTGCAATACGACAGTACATCCCGTGATATCCTTCAACAAGCTCTGGATTCTCTCACAGCCAATCCTCAGTTTAAGTTAAAAATTCATTCGCATACCGATGCAATCAGTCCGGATTATTACAATATGGATTTATCCATTCGAAGAGCACTTTACATACGTACCTTTTTTATTACTCAGGGCATTTCTATAAAACGCATCAGTTATAAAGGTTTTGGAGAAACCAAAATATTAAACGAGTGTAAAGAGGGTGTAGAGTGTCCGGAGGAAAACCACCGCGTTAACCGAAGAACCGAATTGACAATATATACAGATAAATGAATACTTTTTTATTGACCGATTGTCCTCAAACAAATTTACGGTTTAGGCCTTTAAGCTCCCTGCGTTCCATATCTGAGTTACGTTTAGCTTATTTTAGTATTTTAGACTGCTGGAATCAATTTGCACCTA
>CAWUNH010000205.1:0-3363 GCA_963923435.1 uncultured bacterium | reverse complement strand
CCGAATGATTTTTCCATACTTTAACGGCGGTCATTACATCGTGGTCGTCGAGTTGTGCAAAAACTTCCAGCAGCTCGGTATTTTGTTTAAAGGCGGCCAGATTAAAATTGTTTTTTAAAAACAACTCAAGAGCTGGAGTTGCAAACAATGTTACGTTATTTTGACTAAGCCATTTGGCACGTTTTAAAATGTTAACCAACAGCATTTCGGCACCCACCACGGTTTTATGAAAATACACCTGCCAATACATCAGGCGGCGCGCCACTAAAAATTTTTCAATACTGTAAATGGCTTTGTGTTCAACGACCAGTTTACCTTGCTTAACCTGCAGCATTTTAATAATACGGTCGCTGCTGATAACACCCTCACTGACACCGGTAAAAAAACTATCCCGTTTTAAATAGTCCAGACGGTCCATGTCCAGCTGAGAACTCACCAATTGATGCAAAAAGGGTTTTTTCGAATAGGTATTGTTAAAAATCTTATAACAAAGTTTTAAACGCCCTTTAAAAAATTGATCCAGTCGGTTCATAAACAAACCGCTCAGGTGTTCGTGACTGATTCCATCAACCAGGCTGTGTTCGAGGGCATGCGAAAAGGGTCCATGACCGATATCGTGTAATAAAATGGCCGCCAGGGTAGCCTCCAGTTCTTCAGGACTGATTGAAACTCCTTTAAGTTGTAAATTTTGAAGTGCTTCCTGCATGAGGTGCATGGCTCCAATGGCATGGTGAAAACGGGTATGCAAGGCTCCTGGATACACCAAATGCGTTAATCCCAGTTGTTTGATGTAACGTAAGCGCTGAAAATAGGGATGGTTGATTAAGTCGTAAATCAGGGCACTGGGCAGGGTAACAAAGCCATATATTGGGTCGTTAATGATTTTATGTTTATTGGCCCCCATCTATCCTGTAAATTTCGTTAATTCAAAACAATGTTCAACGAAAAAATGCGTTATTTCAAACATGAATCCAATTAAAGTGCTTTGGGCCGACGATGAAATGGAGTTGCTAAAACCCCATTTGCTTTTTTTACAACAAAAAGGATACGAGGTTATTCCGGTAATTAGCGGCGACGAGGCCCTGGAGGTTTTGCAACAAGACAACCGCATTCAGGTGGTGCTTTTGGACGAAAACATGCCCGGGCTCAGCGGACTGGAAACGCTGCTTCGGATAAAAAAAATCAGAGAATCGTTACCGGTTATTATGATTACCAAAAGCGAAGAGGAGCAAGTAATGGAGGATGCCATTGGATCTAAGATTGCCGATTATTTAATTAAACCGGTTAATCCGCATCAGATTTTACTCGCATTAAAAAAAGTGGTAGACGGCGGACGTTTACTGGATGAAAAAACACAAAACGATTACCGAAAAACCTTTGCAGAAATGGGTGCGCGCATTCAAACCGCACAAACCTTTTCACAATGGACCGAACTCTATTCCGAGTTGGTATACTGGTCCTTAAAGTTGGATCAAACCAGTGAAAAAAGCATGCAGGAAATTGGTGCCATGCAATTGGCCGATGCCAATAAAGAGTTTGTTCGTTTTGTAGAACGTCATTATCACGAATGGCTAACGCAATCGGCCAAGGCTCCCATCATGAGCCATACCCTGTTAAAATCCGTATTGTTTCCATTGCTGGATTCAAACACGCCTGTTTTTTTAATTGTAATCGACAATTTGCGTTTAGATCAATGGCGGGTATTGGAATCCATCGTTTCAGAGTATTTTCAGCCCGAGTTGGAAGGAGTATACAGCAGCATACTCCCTACGGCCACACAATATGCAAGAAATGCCCTTTTCAGTGGCTTAATGCCCGGCGAGCTGCAAAAAAAATATCCTCAGTACTGGGTTCATGATCACCAAGAGGATGGAAAAAATCAGTTTGAAGAACCTTTGCTGGAGGCCCATTTAAACCGGTTTGGTAAAGAAACCAAGTTTACGTATCATAAAATTACGCAACTGCAGGCCGGAAAAAAATTACAACATCAAATTCACAATTTGTTTCAGCATTCGTTGAATGTTATTGTGTATAATTTTGTCGACATGATCAGCCATGCCCGCACCGAAATGGAAGTAATTCGCGAATTGGCCGTTGACGAGTCGGCGTATCGCAGTTTAACCAAAAGCTGGTTTGTGCATTCTCCCCTCTTGGAAATAATTAAGTCCATTGCGCAAAAGCCTTCCCGTATTATGATTACAACCGATCATGGCACCATGCGGGTTAAAAACCCCATTCGGGTAACGGCCGATCGGCAAGCCAGCACCAATCTGCGCTACAAGCTAGGTAAAACCATGGACTACAAACTTCGTGAGGTTGTAGAATGTAAAAATCCGGGCGCCTGGTTTTTGCCTCAGCCTTTTTCGGGCTCACGGTTTATTTTTGCGCGCGAATCCGATTATTTTGTGTACCCCAATCAATTTAATCAATACGCACAACATTTTAAAGACACCTTTCAACACGGGGGAATTAGTTTAGAGGAAATGCTGATACCGTATGCGGTATTTAAATCAAAATCATGAATTCCGAATTGCAATTAGAATGGTTAAAACCCCAAGCGCTTAGGGAGGTTGCAAAATCGATATTACATTGGAGCCAAGACAATAAAGTTTTTTTATTTTTTGGATCTATGGGAGTGGGTAAAACAGCATTAATAAAAGAACTGTGCTTGCAGTTGCACACCACCGATCAGGTTACAAGTCCAAGTTTTTCTGTAATGCAGGTGTATGCCGGAATAAACGAAGTATATCATTGGGATTTATACCGACTGCATCACGAATCGGAATTATTGGATTTAGGCTGGACCGACTACATCCTTTCGGGCCGGTATAATTTTGTAGAATGGTCTGAACGCCTGCAGGCCTTATTACCCGAACAGTACATTAAAATTAACCTGTCTCAGTTGGGAGAAATGCGGTATCTTCGGGCCGTATGCGTTTAACGGCCTGGCTGGTTTTATTACTATTGTGCAGCAATGAGCTACAAGCGCTGCACACCACAGATTCTGTAAAAAAACATTCAACCTGGTTTTTTTCATGGGGTTATACCCGGGCCTGGTATGCCAAAAGCACCTTGCATCTTACCGATTTATCATCCCGGTACCATACGGTTAGCAACACCAACCATTATTACGATTTGTATTTTGAAAAGGTAACAGCCACCGATCGACCCGATTTTGATAAAATACGGGATGTTGTAAACCTAACCATTCCTCAATTTGTTTTTAGACTGGGATGCCGCCTTAATGCCAAATGGGATTTTGAATTTAATTACGACCACACTAAATACATTGTTAACGACTATCAAAGCGTTCGAATGCACGGCCAGTGGTCTGTCTCTTATACACATCTCCGAGCCCACGAG
>CAWUNH010000204.1:0-3378 GCA_963923435.1 uncultured bacterium | reverse complement strand
GTTTCAAAGGTTGTTGTAGGATTGCGGTGTGCGCCACCCATTGGTTCCTTAATGATACCGTCAATTAGACCCTGCTGCATCATGTCGGAGGCCGTTAATTTAAGCGCCTCGGCAGCTTTTTCTTTGTGTTCCCAGGTTCTCCATAAAATAGAAGAACAGGATTCGGGTGAAATAACCGAATACCAGGTATTTTCAAGCATTAGCACGCGGTCTCCAATTCCAATTCCGAGTGCTCCGCCGCTGGCACCCTCACCAATGATAATGCAAATAACGGGTACTTTTAATTGCACCATTTCAAATAAATTACGCGCAATGGCTTCTCCCTGACCACGCTCTTCGGCTTCCAAACCGGGATATGCGCCCGGAGTGTCTATGAACGAAACGATGGGAAGTTTAAATTTTTCAGCCAGTTTCATAAGTCTTAACGCCTTACGATATCCCTCTGGATTTGCCATTCCAAAACGACGAATCTGACGCATTTTGGTGTTAATGCCTTTTTGCTGACCAATAAACATAACGGGCTGTCCATCAATATTGCCAAGGCCGCCGACCATGGCTTTGTCATCGCCTACGGTGCGATCGCCGTGCAATTCGCAAAACGTTTTATTGCTGATGTAATCAATGTAGGCCAGGGTGTAAGGTCGGTCCGGATGCCGGCTCACCTGGACCCTTTGCCAGGGCGTCAGATGTTGGTAAAGCTCCTGTAATTTGGAGTGGTATTCTTTTTTAAGTTGTTCAATTTTATCGTTGAGATTTACCTTTCCTTTAGAGTTAATATCGCTTAACTGCTGAATTTCTTTATCCAGTTCCTGAAGGGGCTTTTCAAAATCTAGGTAAATCATACCAAAGGGCAAATATACGAAATAGCCTTTTTGTAAGGGGTTATTAACCTTAATTAATCGTTATACGCAGGCAAAAAACTGTAATGTGAGCCATAGTACATCATTTGAGATTTAAACTGTTCTGGGTACTCAATTTTTACATCAATGATTTGGTTACCCTTATAAACCGGAATTAACTGGGGTTGAATAAATCCTGCATAGGGGGCAATTTTAAGTGTTTCGTAGCGGCGTAACACCTCCCGGTGAAGATTTGGGTTGAGTTTGACCCCGTAAGTTTCAACCAGGCCTTGAGCCGCTTTATAGTCGCCCTGAGATTTTATACGTTGAATTTCTTTTAGCAATTGGCCAAAAAGTTCACGAAGGGCTGCGTATTGCTGAATGATGTAATAGGTTTTTTGATTGACCACCCGCTGTTCTATAACTCCGGTATTTTTACCTTTTTGGTAACACCATTCGGCAATTAATTTTCGGTTGCGCATATGAGCTTCTTCTAAGTTTTGTCCGGGTTTAATGCGTGCTAATTGAATTAACAACCCTTTGGTAATGTATTCGTCATAGGCTGCTTTTCCGTAGTCAATACTGGGCATTACCCCCAGTTCAACCAGTTTAGGGTCTAATAAGTAATACAGGGCAACCAGGTCGGCCCTGGCTTCTTCCAAGGCATTGGCATAATTTTTAAGGGTTTCACTGGAAGGAGCAACACCACTTTCAAGTTTTCCGGAGGCATGCCCAATCACTTCGTGCATGTCGGTATGAAGTTTATCGGCTAAAGAAGCATAGGTTTTAACCCGATACTGAACACTGTCAGAATAATAAAATTCTTGTATAACAGAATTTCCGGCAGCCCCTTCATAGGCCTCAACAATGTTGCCAAGGTTTACCGATTTACTGCCATGCTCTTCTCGAATCCATTCGTTATTGGGTAGGTTAATTCCTATGGGTGTACTGGGTGCCGCATCTCCGCTTTCCACTACTGCTAAAATTACTTTTGCCGAAATACCCTTAACCTGGCTTTTTTTATGTTGAGGTAAAATGGGGGAGTGGTCTTCAAACCATTGAGCCTGCGATCCAATTTTTGAAATTCGTTGGCTGGCTTCCGGATCTTTAACCGATACAACCGATTCAAAGGATCCTTTTTTACCCAGGGGATCTTGATAAACTTCGATAAATCCGTTAACCACATCAACCGTACTGGATGTGTCCCGAACCCAGGCTATATTATAGGCATCAAAATCCGATGGATTTCCGGTTTTATAAAATTGAATGAGCGCTTCAAGGGATTTTTTTTGAGCATCGTTTTCGCAAACTTCGGTGGCTTTTTGCAGCCAGTAAATAATTTTTTCAATGGCGGCATGGTATAAGCCGTTTAATTTCCATACCTGTTCACTCAGGCTTCCGTCGGGTTGTTTGATTAAGCGGCTGTTAATTCCGTAGGAAGGACAATGACTGGGAGTGGAGGCCGTTAGTTTTTGATAATAGGCTTCGGCTTCAGATTGAGAAACCCCGCGGTAAAAATTTACAGCCGAAGTCTGCAGCATGTCTTTTTTGGCATCCAGCGAAACCCGTTTGGCATCCATTGTTGGATCAAATACAACCCTTGTAATAAAATCTGTAAAATCCTTTAAATTTTGCCCCGGTTTTAAAGGCAGTTTAGAGGCATCCAAATGACTCAGCACATGTTTAAAAAAATCAACACTGCATTCCGGAATAATTTTATCATGGTTGTAATGGTGGTGTATACCGTTGCTAAACCATACACGCTTGGCATAGGTTTCCAGTTTTTGAAATTCGGCAGAGGCCGTATCATGTCCGGGATTACTAAAAATGGCTTCCAGTGTTTTTCGGACTGCCAAGTTGTACCGGTAATTTTGATCCCAGGTTATATCTCTTCCGCAGAGCGCGGCCTGGTATAAGTAAAACAATAGTTTTCGGGTATTTAAATTTAAAGACTCAAATCCTTTAACCTGATATCGAAGTACACGCAAATCGGCAAATTGCTCTGCCGCATATTTAAATTCAGAGGATTTTGATATTTTTTCAGCCTTGGAAGTGTCTAATGCTTGAGAGGGCTTAAAGGGATTTTGCCGGCTGTTGCAATTCCAAAAAAGCAGATTGCATAAGAGCGCAAGGGTCCATAATTGTGTTTTCATAAGCGGATTTATTTGGGATAACAGTAAAAGTATTTTTGCACGGTTTTACTAAGGCTTTTTAAATTGAGCAAATCGCTGGCTTCGGTTATGTCTTTTAAAGTACCGTCGGTGTATAAAACATTAATGTTAAAAGAATCGGCTCGGTACGCATGGTTGTTTATGGGGTGTACCTGAACCAAATATCCGGCATCTTTGGCATCTATTTTAAAAGTTTGTGCAATGTGTTTTTGTTTTAATTTAATAAGGGCAGGTTCGGGCGCCTGGGTTAGCACATCAACTTTTAAAAGCGAACGGTTTAAGAGTCGGCTGCACAACAGGGATAATACCCGGTCCGAATGATTTTTCCATACTTTAACGGCGGTCATTACATCGTGGTCGTCGAGTTG
>CAWUNH010000203.1:0-3387 GCA_963923435.1 uncultured bacterium | reverse complement strand
GTTATTTTACCAATTAAAATATCACCCTCTTTAACTTCGGCTCCAATTCGAATGAGTCCTTTTTCATCTAAATCTTTGGTTGCCTCTTCGCTAACATTTGGAATATCCGGAGTGAGTTCTTCCATACCGCGTTTGGTATCTCGTACTTCCAGGTTGTATTCATCAATGTGAATGGATGTAAAGATATCGTCCCGTACAATTTTTTCGTTAATTACAATGGCATCCTCAAAATTGTATCCCTTCCAAGGCATAAAGGCCACTTTTAAATTTCGACCCAATGCCAATTCTCCGTTTTGTGTTGCGTATCCCTCACAAAGCACCTGACCTTTTACAACCTTATCGCCTTTTTTAACGATGGGTTTAAGGTTCATACACGTGCTTTGATTGGTTTTTTGAAACTTAGTTAATCGGTAAGATTTTACATCGCCTTCAAAACTGATTAGTTTATCATCGTCACTGCGCTGGTAACGTATTGTTATTTCACGCGCATCAACGTATTCTACCACTCCATCGTATTCCGCGTTAATTAATACACGGCTGTCTTCAGCAACCCGTCCTTCAATACCAGTTCCAACAATTGGAGATTCTGGTCGCATAAGCGGAACTGCCTGACGCTGCATGTTTGAACCCATTAAGGCGCGGTTGGCATCATCGTGTTCCAAAAATGGAATTAATGAGGCTGCAATGGAAGCAATTTGATTGGGAGCTACATCCATTAACTGAATTTTATCGGATTCGGTTATGGGGAAGTCGCCTTCAAATCGGGCGGTTATTTTAGAACCCGTCATTCGTCCTTTATCATCGAGCTGCGAATTGGCCTGGGCTATATTTTTTTGATCTTCTTCTTCTGCCGTTAAATATAAAATTTCGCCGTTTGGATTAATTTTTCCCTGTTTAACCTCACGGTAAGGGGTTTCAATGAATCCAAGCTTGTTTACTTTGGCATATACGCAGAGTGAGGATATCAAACCGATATTAGGTCCTTCGGGTGTTTCTATGGTACACAGGCGACCGTAATGGGTGTAGTGAACGTCACGAACCTCAAAACCAGCCCGTTCGCGACTTAAACCTCCGGGTCCAAGTGCCGATAAACGGCGTTTATGGGTTATTTCAGACAATGGATTGGTTTGATCCATGAACTGAGACAACTGATTGGTGCCAAAAAATGAATTTATTACCGAACTTAACGTTTTGGCATTGATTAAATCCGTGGGAGTAAACACCTCGTTATCCCGTACATTCATTCGCTCGCGAATGGTTCGGGCCATACGGGCCAGTCCGACACCGAATTGAGCATACAATTGTTCGCCCACAGTTCGAACCCTTCGGTTGGACAAGTGGTCGATGTCGTCGACATCGGTTTTGGAGTTAATTAATTCAATAAGGTACTTAATAATTAAAATAATATCTTCTTTGGTTAAAACCCGAATTTCTGCAGGTATGTCCAAACCAAATTTTTTATTGATGCGATAGCGACCAACTTCACCTAAATCGTAACGTTTGTCTGAGAAAAATAATTTATCAATAACACTTCGAGCCGTTTCTTCATCAGGCGGTTCAGCATTACGAAGCAAGCGGTAAATGTATTCGATGGCTTCTTTTTCGGAATTGGTGGAATCTTTTTGAAGTGTATTGTAAATAATTGCGAAATCGGCAGTATTAACATCCTGTTTATGTAAAATAATAGATTTTACGCCCGCATCAACAATCAAGTCTATATGTGCTTCTTCCAAAACGGTTTCACGATCGATCAGCACTTCGTTTCGTTCAATTGAAACTACTTCACCGGTGTCCTCATCTACAAAATCTTCTAACCAGGTTTTTAAAACACGGGCAGCCAATCGACGGCCTACTTCCCGTTTTAAACCTACTTTACTTACTTTAATTTCATCGGATAATCCGAATATTTCAAGGATTTGTTTATCGCTTTCAAAGCCAATAGATCGTAAAAGGGTGGTAACCGGTAATTTTTTCTTTCGATCGATATAGGCATACATTACATTATTAATATCGGTAGCAAACTCAATCCAGCTTCCTTTAAACGGAATTACCCGGGCACTGTATAATTTGGTTCCGTTGGCATGACGGCTTTGTCCAAAAAACACCCCCGGTGATCGGTGCAATTGCGATACAATGACACGTTCTGCACCGTTAATAATAAAGGAGCCTTTAGGGGTCATGTAAGGGATGGTACCTAAATACACATCCTGAATTATTGGTTCAAAGTCTTCGTGTTCGGGATCGGTACAATACAAATACAGTTTTGCCTTTAAAGGAACGGCGTAAGTTAATCCGCGTTCGATACATTCTTCTAAAGAATAACGGGGCGGATCAATGTAATAATCTTTAAATTCCAGTACAAAATTGTTGCGTGCATCAGAAATAGGAAAATTTTCTGCAAACACTTTAAAAAGGCCCTCTTTTTTTCGGTTTTCAGGCGTGGTTTCCAGCTGAAAGAAATCTTGAAAGGATTTGATTTGAATGTCCAGAAAATCGGGATATTCAATTGGAAATTTATTAGATGAAAAATTAATGCGTTTTTGCTGTTTTTGTGTTGTTGCCAAGGTATTTAATGTTAGTTGTGAATACTTAAGAATAACGAGAACAAAAACCTAACATCCGAATTTTCGGATGTTAGGGATTATCAGTGTTACTTAATTTCAGCTTTGGCTCCGGCTTCTTCTAAAGCTTTTTTAATAGCTTCAGCTTCTTCCTTACCAATGCCTTCTTTCACAGGTTTAGGCGCACCGTCAACCAAATCTTTGGCTTCTTTTAAGCCCAATCCGGTTAAATCTTTAACTACTTTTACCACGCCCAATTTGGCTGCACCGGCTTCTTTTAAAATTACATCAAAGCTGGTTTTTTCTTCTGCAGCAGGTCCGCCGCCGCCGCCTGAAACTACAACTGCAGCTGCAGCTGGTTCAATACCATACTCGTCTTTAAGCACGGTTGCTAATTCTTGTACCTCTTTTACGGTTAAGTTTACTAGGGTTTCTGCGATTGATTTTATATCGGCCATATGATTTGTTTTTTAATAGTTAATAATAATTTAAGCGGCGTCTTGAGATTTAAATTTTTGCTCCAGTCCACCTACGACGCGTTTAATAGGTGATTGAAGAAGTGCGATGACATCTGCAATAAGTTCGTTTTTAGATTTCAAAGACGCAAGTGCTTCTAAATTTTGATCGCCTATGAAAATCATTTCTTCTACGTAGGCAGCTTTTAAAAGCGGTTTGTTGCTGTTTTTTCTAAATTCTTTAATAATTTTTGCAGGCGCATTGGATGTGTCGGTAAACATTAAAGCCGTTTCTCCCTTTAGAGCGGGAATAAGTTCTGCAAGTTTGGAATCGTTTGCACGTTCCATGGCTTTTTTAAGCAGGGTGTTTT
>CAWUNH010000202.1:0-3404 GCA_963923435.1 uncultured bacterium | reverse complement strand
ACATCTCATGGCACAGCACGGAAAAATAGCCCAAGTCATTGGACCGGTCGTAGACGTTCGTTTTGACTCGGAAGGCGGATCGTTACCTGAAATTTTAGATGCGCTTGAAATTAACAACGGCGATCAAAAATTAATTTTAGAAGTACAAAAACACATTGGTGAAGACATGGTCCGTGCCATTGCTATGGACAGTACCGATGGTATTTACCGCGGTATGGAAGTTAAACCCCTGGGCAGTCCTATTAAAATGCCAACCGGAGACCAGGTTAAAGGTCGTTTGTTTAACGTAGTTGGTCAAACCATTGACGGAATTAATTTACTGGACAACAGTAAGGGAAGGCCCATACATGCCGAGGCTCCTAAATTTGATGAGCTTTCAACAGCTACAGAGGTTTTATTTACCGGTATTAAGGTTATAGATTTAATTGAACCCTATGCCAAAGGTGGTAAAATTGGTTTGTTTGGAGGTGCAGGAGTAGGTAAAACGGTTTTAATCCAAGAATTGATTAATAATATAGCCAAAGGTTATTCCGGATATTCAGTTTTTGCCGGAGTTGGCGAACGTTCGCGCGAGGGTAACGATCTTTTGCGTGAAATGATAGAATCTGGAATTGTTAAGTACGGCGATGCATTTAAACACAGCATGGAACAGGGCGGATGGGATTTAAGTAAGGTAGATGTTAACGAACTGGCTAAATCGCAGGCTTCATTTGTGTTTGGTCAAATGAATGAGCCTCCCGGAGCCCGAGCCCGTGTGGCACTCTCGGGATTGACTCTGGCAGAATATTTTAGAGATGGAGATACCGATGCCAAGGGCGGAGGAAGGGATATTTTATTTTTTATAGATAATATTTTTCGTTTTACACAAGCGGGTTCTGAAGTGTCTGCGCTTTTAGGCCGGATGCCCTCGGCAGTGGGTTATCAGCCAACCTTGGCAACCGAAATGGGGGCCATGCAAGAACGTATTACTTCGACCAAAAAGGGTTCCATTACCTCGGTTCAGGCCGTTTATGTTCCTGCCGATGATTTAACCGACCCCGCACCGGCCACCACCTTTTCTCATTTGGATGCCACCACCGTTCTCAGTCGAAAAATTTCAGAATTGGGCATTTATCCAGCCGTGGATCCCTTGGATTCAACCTCCCGTATTTTAACGCCTGCCATATTAGGTGAGGCACATTACCAATGTGCTCAACGCGTAAAATTAATTTTACAACGATACAAAGAGCTTCAGGATATCATTGCCATTTTGGGTATGGATGAATTAAGCGAAGAAGATAAACTAGTGGTTCACCGCGCTCGTAGGGTGCAGCGGTTTTTATCACAACCCTTTCATGTGGCCGAACAATTTACCGGACTTAAAGGTGTTTTTGTTAGTATAGAAGATACCATAAAAGGCTTTAATATGATTATTGATGGTGCTGTAGACGCGTATCCCGAAGCTGCATTTAATTTGGTAGGAACCATCGAAGATGCCATTGAAAAAGGCAAAAAATTATTAGCAGAGTCTTAAAAACCATGCAACTCGAAGTATTATCTCCCGAAAAAAAATATTTTGAAGGGCCTGTTAAATCTGTCGAATTTCCAGGTACAGAGGGGCGTTTTGGTGTTTTGGACCATCACGCTCCCATAATATCCAGCTTAGGACGGGGTTTAATTTATATAACCGATATTGAAAATAAAACCCACGAAATTTCCATTAACGGTGGGGTGGTGGAAGTATTAAACGGACAGGTTTCGGTTTTAATAGATTAATTTTATTTATACTTGGGTATGCAAACGCCGCCCAAAATTAATTCCAAAATTATTTCTATAACCGTCTTTGTTACGGTTTCCAGTATGGTGGCCCTGATGCTCATGTTTTGGGCGTTTTCGGTTAAACTGCAGGCGGCCGTACTGATTCTTACCGGCTTTGTTTTTTTTGTTTTATCCGTTATTGCCCTCTATTATTTCTATCACGTGTTTTTAACCCGGCATTTTATGAATTTAAACGAGGCAATTCGGTCTCGGTTGTTTTCAAACGAAATACCTCGACTTCAAAACCAATTGGATGATGAAGATGGCTTTAAACTATTAAGCGAAAGGGTTAATCAATTAATTGAAATAAGAGAAAAAGAACGTCAGAATTATGAAAAGATTGACAGCTATCGAAAAGAATACTTAGGAAATGTTTCTCACGAATTAAAAACGCCGGTATTTAACATTCAGGGTTACATAGATTCGCTCTTACACGGTGGTTTGGAGGATTCGACGGTTAACAGAACATTTTTAAAACGGGCCGAGGCTGGCATCGATCGTTTAATTCACATTATTGACGATTTAGAAACCATTACACAGCTAGAAAGCGGGACGCTTATTTTGGATAAAGAACGCTTTGATATTTGCCAATTAATTAAAGATTGCATTTCCAGTTTAGAATTAGAGGCTGCTAAAAAAAATATTCAATTAGGATTAAATAAAAAGCACGAAAAACCCATTTGGGTAGTGGCCGATCCGTTCAGAATCCGACAGGTTTTAATAAATTTGATTTCAAACAGTATCAAATACGGTGTTTCTGAGGGAAAAACCGTTCTCTCCATTTCAACTTTAATGGAGGATGTTATTATAGAAGTTGAAGATAACGGAGTTGGTATTGACCCCGAACACCTGGCTCGTATTTTTGAACGATTTTACAGGGTTGATAAAGGTCGAAGCAGAGAGCAAGGAGGAACAGGACTGGGTCTTTCAATTGTAAAACACATTCTTGAAGCGCATCAAAAATCCATCGAAGTTAAAAGCTCCCTGGGTCAGGGAACTGTTTTTAGGTTTTCCTTGCCCTTTGACGGAGTATAATTTATTTTTTTGTACTTTTGCATATACATGAATACTGTTCATCTTACTGGTTTTACCAGCATAACCACCGAAGGCGTCGAAGGAATAGCGTTGCAGTACAAGCCGGATGTTCCCAAGTTAAGGGTGCATGGCACACTTTTAGTACCTGAAACGGAAGAAGAACTTCCTGCAATAATTTTAATTACCCAAAAACAACTCAATCAGGTTTTTGCCGGCAAGGATATTGATTTAAAAGTTCAGCAAAACGAATGGATTTTAAATAAAAGTTTGACCAAGGATCAAATCCGGAAAATCGGTTTAATACCTTTAAAGGTTCATCATCATGGCCGAATAGAAGAATCTGAGGTTGTAGAAATTTTGACGGTGGGCTGAGGCCAAAACCGTTTTAACAAATACCCGTATTGTAGGTTAAACGTCAGTATCCAGGCAGGTTGGCTCATTTTGTTTCTCAGATCTTTATGGTTGTTATAACAAAACCTGTAGATAAAATCGCTTTGTAATTCCAGCCAGGGATTTAAGCTATAGTGCACGCTTGCCCCGGGTTCGTAAAACACAAAAAATGGATTTTGGCC
>CAWUNH010000201.1:0-3417 GCA_963923435.1 uncultured bacterium | reverse complement strand
CGAACACGAATTTTAGAAAAACGCCGCACTATTCTTGAAGTTTTAGTTAAAAAAAGAACCTCTGAATTGCAACAGCAACATACTCAAATCGCTCAACAACATCAAATTATCAGCCAAAAACAACATGAAATTCTGGACAGTTTGCAATATGCACGTAAAATTCAGTATGCTTTATTGGCACACGATGATTTTTTAAAACAACATTTAAGTTCATTTTTTGTGTTTTATAAAACCAAAGATGTGGTGAGTGGTGATTTTTACTGGGCGACCAAAAAAAATTCGTGGTTTTATATTGCGGTGTGTGACAGTACCGGGCACGGTGTACCGGGAGCGTTTATGAGTTTATTAAACATGAGCTTTATGAACGAAGCAATCAATGAACAAAACATTGAACAGCCGGGTCAGGTGTTTCAGTTTGTAAAGCAGCGCTTAATACAGCATATTGGTAAAGACGGCCGACAAGATGGCTTTGACGGTATTTTATTGGCCATCCATGAAACAACTCGTGAGCTCTGTTACGCAGCGGCCAATAATAAGCCAATTTTAATTCATAAACAAGCAAGCTTTAATGCTTCAGAAAAAGTTGACTGGATTCAAAACCCATTGCCCTGCGACCGAATGGCTGTAGGTTTATCCGATTCTTTAATACCCTACAAAACATTTTCGTTTCATTACAATCCAGGAGACATGTTGTATTTATGCAGCGACGGCTATGCAGATCAATTTGGAGGACCTCAAGGAAAAAAATTTAAAAACCGTAGATTTTACCAGTTGCTGCAATCGCTTGCGCCTTTATCGGAATCGGATCAGCATTTTAGGCTCAACCAGGAACTGGAATTATGGATGGGATCACAAGAGCAGGTCGACGATATGTGTATTATAGGCATACGTTTATAAAAAAAAAGCCCCGGTAATCGGGGCTTTTTTTTAAGGTTTATTGTAATTACTTTTTGTTGCCTTTGCAGCAGGAACGCTCACCTTTAGAGCATTTCTGATCTTTTTTTTCTCCGGCACAGGATTTACCATCCTTTTTACATTCTTTTTTTGACTTTTCTTTGTCATCACCGTCTCCGGGTGTTGCATAGCTAACGCCATAAAGCAATCCGCTGATGGCTAAGGTTAAAAATATACGTTTCATAATTGGTTTTTTGGTTTACATAAAGGTAATTGAAGAGGGGAGATATCCGGTATATATAAGTGTTAAAATTTAGAAAATCTGCATTAATTGAGCTTCGATAAGGCTAAAATCGCTTAAAATTTCAGCTTTTCCGTTAAAAAAGGCAACGTTGTGTTCAAAATGCGCACTGGGTAATTGATCGGCTGTAACAATCGACCAGCCATCGGACAATTGATTAATCCGGTGGGTTCCTCGGTTAATCATGGGTTCAATTGCTAAAACCATGCCGTTTTTAAGTTTGGGGCCATTGTGAACCGAACCGTAATTTGGCACTTCGGGTTCTTCGTGTAATTTTTTTCCCAGTCCATGACCTACCAATTCCCGAACTACACCGTACCCGTGCGATTCTGCAAATTGCTGAACGGCTGCGCTAATATGTCCAATTCGATTGCCGGGAAGCATGGCTTCAATCCCTTTATAAAGGCAGGCTTTGGTTACTTTTAGCAATTGGGCGTTTTCAGGACTAATGTCTCCAACCGCAAAGGTATAGGCATGGTCCCCGTAAAACCCATTCATTAAAACGCCGCAATCAACCGAAATTATATCGCCGTCTTTTAAAGGCGTACGTCCCGGTATACCATGAACCACGTGTTCGTTAATGGAAATACATAAGCTGTTTGGAAAGGCTTTTGAACCGCTTCCTTTATATCCTTTAAATGCCGGAACGGCCTTGTGTTCACGAATAAAATCTTCGGCCAAAGCATCCAGCTGCAAGGGAACTGCACCGGGTTTAATGTAAGGAGTTATATACGCCAGTGTTTTGGACACCAATCGGGCGCTTTCCCGAATGAGCGAAATTTCTTCTTCCGATTTATAATGAATCATCCGATTTAAACAGTTTTGAAAGCCAGGAACTGGATTTTTTTGAATAATTGGAATGCGCCTCTGGGTTTTTAAGCTGATGATTAAAGTCTCCTCCCTCCGGATGCAACATTTGCCAAATCTCGCTCCAGCCTGGAAATCCACCTACATTTCGATCGTCGATAAAAATATCGGCATTGATTTTTCGGGATAGTGCAGAACTGTATTCTTCTTCGGGAAAATTTTTATTTACAGCGTAAAATTCAATTCCCTTGGCTTTGCAATATGCAACGGCCTCTTCAAGCATATCTCCCGATCTATAGGTCCATAAAATAAGTTTATGTCCTTTTTTTTGAAGTTCTTTTAAGGTAGCAAAGGCAAAAAGCATTTCCGGGCCAATTTCTGGATACTTGTGTTCTACAATGGTTCCATCAAAATCAACGGCTATGGTTAGGCTTTGTTCGGTGATCATAGCTTAAATAAAGGCTGCAGAAACCAGCTGCATCTGATCCTTAAATTGATACAAGCGTGGCTGAGCCGTTCCCAGCTCAAAAGCCACTATTTGATCGGGGGTTAAATTTTCAAGATGCATAATCAGCGCTCTTAAACTGTTGCCATGGGCTGCAATAATTATATTAAGATTGTTTTTTAAAAGGGGTTCTATTTGTGAAATATAAAAGGGTATTACACGCGCAGCTGTATCTTTTAAAGATTCTCCGCCGGGAGGAGCAATGTCATAACTGCGTCTCCAATGCTGCACCTGTTCAGATCCATACTTTGCTACCGTTTCGTCTTTGTTTAAGCCCTGCAGTTCACCGTATCGGCGTTCATTCAATGCCGCGTCAAAAGTTAGCGGAATAGGAGGGTGGGAACAACTTTGTAAAACAATTTCCAAGGTTTTTTGCGCACGTTGCAAAGCCGAACTAAAGCCCCGATCAAACCGAAGCCCCTTAAGTTTGAGACCCGCGTTGCGAGCCTCTGTTTCGCCCTGAGGCGTTAACGAAACGTCAACCCATCCGGTAAAACGGTTTTCTAAATTCCATTGGCTTTGTCCGTGCCGTAACAATACCAAATTGCGCATGCTGCAAAGATAACTTAAAAAAACCGCATGGCAGGCGCTTATTACTGAAACAAATATGCGTCGATTTTTTCCAGTTCGTTCGACGGTATTTCAGTTAAGGGTAGTTCCCATGGGTTGTTAGTTTTAAAATGGGTGTTGGCATTAAGGCATGCATACACTCGGTTTTCAATAATGGCACAAAAGGCATATCGGTCTTGGGGCATGTATTCAAAGCGTTGCTTAAGAGATTTATTTAATTGAATAACACAGCGTTTATCTATATCAATTGCAAAAGCCGCATCGGGACGAATTAACTGTCCTTGCAGTTTAAAAACAGGCAAAACCGTTGAGCTATTTGACCAATCGTGAGGGTAGTCGG
>CAWUNH010000200.1:0-3425 GCA_963923435.1 uncultured bacterium | reverse complement strand
ATGCATCGTCCGGATATTACCCAACTGCACATTGGACTGCTCGGGGGCGGACAATTGGGCCGAATGCTGTTGCAGGCGGCCGCTAATTTTAACCTGAATGTATCGGTTTTAGACCCGGATGCCCAGGCCCCCTGCAAGCATCTATGCCAATCGTTTACCCAAGGTTCGTTAACCGATTACGATACGGTTTACCGTTTTGGAAAAGCATGCGACCTCATTACCATTGAAATTGAAAATGTAAATACGGCCGCTTTGCGTCAGCTGGTTTCCGAAGGTTGCAGGGTATACCCGGATCCTGAATTAATTGAACTTATTCAAGATAAAGGGTTACAAAAACAGTTTTATCAAAGCCACCGCATTCCCAGTCCGGATTTTTTTATAATCGATCGTCGGGATCAAATTAGCCGGTTTACTGCGTATTTTCCGTTTTTTCAAAAATTACGCAAAGGCGGATACGATGGACGCGGGGTTGTAGCGTTAAAATCGCCCGATGCACTTGATCAGGCTTTTGACGCACCCAGTGTTTTGGAACGCAGCGTTGCTGTTGCAAAAGAACTTTCGGTAATTGTGGCTCGGAATGCAAACGGAGACATAAAATGTTTTCCGGCCGTTGAATGTGCTTTTGACCCCAAAGCCCATTTGGTAGATTATTTATTTTGTCCGGCCGGAATTAAAAAAAATACCGAATTAGAAGCCTGCCGTATCGCTGAAACCATTGCCAGTACTCTAAATTTAGTAGGGCTTTTAGCCGTTGAATTTTTTATTAGTCAGTCGGGTGAATTACTGGTAAATGAAGTAGCCCCCAGGGCACATAACAGCGGGCATCACACCATTGAGGCCAATTATACCTCACAGTTTGAGCAACACTGGCGTGCTGTTTTAAATTTACCCTTGGGAGATACCCGATTGCGGTGTCCGGCGGTAATGGTTAATTTGGTTGGTAGTGAGGGGCACTCCGGAAAGGCTCACTACGAAGGACTGGATCAGATTTTAAAATTTCAGGGGGTGTCCGTGCATTTGTATGGAAAATTGGAAACGCGGCCTTTTCGAAAAATGGGACATGTTACGGTACTGGACGACACGCTACAAAATGCCAAACAAAAAGCCAAAATAATTAAAACAACCTTAAAAGTTGTACATAAACCATGAATTCCCGCCACTGTCAGTTTTGTAACGAAGCCATTGCAGGCCGGAGCGATAAAAAATTTTGCTCAGATTTATGCCGCAATGCGCACAACAACAAACTTAACAGCAACGAAAACAATTACGTACGTAACCTGATTCACCTGCTTCGAAAAAACAGACGCATTTTGCAGCACGTTTTAACAACAGATAAAATAACGCTTCCCAAACAAAAACTTATAGACTACGGTTTTAATTTTAAATACATTACCCACACTATAGTTACCCGAAACGGACACCGATACTACTATTGTTTTGAATTTGGTTACATGATCCTGGATACCGGCATGGTATTGGTAGTTAAAAAACAAATTGATTCCGAAATTGTAACCTGAGGTGGTTTTTTACATTTTCTTGTATTTTTTAAGCAGTATTAAAGCTTAACTTTACTTTTTTTCGAATATGAAAGCCGTTCCGTTATTATTCCTCATTGCCATTTCTGGCCTAATGGCCTTTGATAAACCAAAATTCGATTCTTTTGGATTTGTATTTAACCTGGTTGTACAGAGTATTGATCAAACCCATTATAATCCTCTATATATTAATGACAGTACCAGTTTGCGATTTTTTAACCGGGTTATAAATACCGACCTAAATAAAAAATTACTTACCGCCAGCGACTCCGCCGAACTCAGCCGATTTAAACTCGAGCTTGACGACCAAATTATTAGCGAAAACCTGGTGTTTTTTAAATCTTATGTAGATTGTATAAAAAAACGCCTTCAAGAAAAAAAAACCTGGTCGGAGGAATTATTGCACGAACCCATTGCTTTAGAAACGACCGATTACTATGAAACCGATGGTGAAAAACAAGGTTTTGCAAAATCAAACAACGAATTAAAAAACGAATGGCGAAAAATGATTTTGTATCAAATTTTGGTTCGGATAGACGAAGGACTTACGGCTTTAGAAAAAAAATATACTACGGTTTCCCAGATACAAAAAGACAGTTTGATTGCAGATGCCCGTCAAAAAACTTTAAAAAACCAGCAGGAATGGATTAAACGGTTGGAACGGCGAACCGATAAAGATTATTTTGGAGAATTTGTAAACCATTTTACCTCTCTAATGGATCCTCATACCCAGTTTTTTGCACCGGTTGAACGAAAACGCTTTGATCAAAGCATGAGCGGACAGTTTGAGGGAATTGGGGCCCGTTTACAACAAAAAGACGGTATTTTAAAAGTTTCAGAAATTATAATTGGAAGTCCCAGTTTTAAACAGGGCGAATTAAAAGCAGGCGATGATATTTTAAAAGTGGCTCAGGGATCTGAGGAACCTGTTGATATTACCGATATGGACATGGAAGACGCCATTGAATTAATTAAAGGTAAAAAAGGCACCGAGGTTCGCTTAACTGTACGTAAAAGCGATAACAGCACCAAAGTAATTTCCATTATTCGCGATGTTATTGAAATAGATGAAACCTTTGCTAAAAGTGCATTAATTAAAGGAAAGCAACCGCAGGGGTATATTTATCTTCCATCCTTTTATACAGATTTTACCCGTACCGGAGCGCACCATTGTTCACAAGATGTGCGGCGTGAAATTGAAAAGCTTAAATCGCAAGGTATTCAGGGTCTTGTTTTAGATTTAAGAGACAATGGTGGCGGATCGTTGCAGGAAGCCGTTGATTTGGCTGGTTTGTTTATTGACCGAGGTCCCGTAGTTCAAGTACGTTCAAAATTTCAGGATTACCGAGTGCTGGAAGATGTGAATGCGGGCTCCGTTTGGGATGGCCCACTGGTTATATTAATAAATCATAACAGTGCCAGTGCCAGCGAAATTTTATCGGCGGCCATTCAGGATTACAAACGGGGTTGGATTGTAGGAACCCCCAGTTACGGAAAAGGAACGGTTCAGTCCTTTATCGATTTAGATCAATTGGTTCCTGAACACATGGCCTCCCTGCGGCCGGCCGGATCGGTTAAGGTTACGCAGCAGAAATTTTACAGAATTAACGGCGGTTCAACACAGCTAAAAGGCGTAACACCGGATGTGTTGCTTCCGGATTTATACGAATACATTGATTTAGGTGAAAAAGAAATGTTTAATCCATTACCCTGGGATCAAATAAAAGCCGTTAAATACAAAGTTTTTAAAAACGACGGGCTTACAGAGATTAGAAAGAAAAGTGCAAAACGGGTTCAGGCTCAGGAAGGGTTTGAACAACTAAAAAAACAAGCCTTAAGAGTAAAATCTAAAAAGGAAAATACACGTGTTCCGCTTCAGCTGGATTTGTA
>CAWUNH010000199.1:0-3435 GCA_963923435.1 uncultured bacterium | reverse complement strand
GCAGCGTCAGATGTGTATAAGAGACAGGGACATGCCTCAGGATGGTATTGCACTGAAAACACAGGTTTTCCTGAAATTTGAATTCCCTCAATGGTTTCATCATTTAGATTAACATGAGTGACTTCAATACCTTGAATACTTTGTAAACTTTTTGGATCAATTGAAAAACCATGGTTTTGAGAAGTTACCTCGCACTGTCCGCTTATTAAATTTTTAACCGGATGGTTAATACCCCGATGACCGTTATGCATTTTAAACGTTTTTAAACCCTGGGACTGAGCCAATAATTGATGCCCCAGACAAATCCCAAATAAAGGTTTGCCGGTTTTTACAAGGTCTGCCACCAGGCGCGTAGAAGCCGTCATGGAGGATGGGTCTCCAGGCCCGTTGGAAAGCATGATGCCTTGCGGATTAAAAGCCATAATCTCATCCAATGTACTGTGCATTGGAAAAACTTTTACCCTGCAATTTCGCTCCACTAAACTTCTAAGAATGTTTTGTTTGACCCCAAAATCAAGAACTGCAACCGAATGTGCGCCGCTTCCCAATTCATACGATGCTTTACAGGTTACTTTCGAGGACAATTCGAGCCCGGACATGGAAGGAATAGATTTTAAACGATCCGTCAAAACCTCTATGGATAGGGGCTCTGAGGAAATCAACGCGTTCATTGCACCCTTTAATCGGATGTGTCTTACCAAGGCTCGGGTATCAATATCTGAAATGGAGACCAGTCCGTGTGATTCAAAATAATGTTGAAGCGATTGCGTTGTTCCCGGGCGAGAATGAACCGAACTGAATTTTTTACACACCATTCCAGACACATTCACCCGATTGCTTTCGGATTCTTGAGAATGCGTTCCGTAATTACCAATATGCGAATTGGTCATCACAACGATTTGACCATAATACGAGGGATCGGTAAAAATTTCCTGATACCCACTCATTCCGGTATTAAAACAAATTTCTCCGGTTGTGGTACCGATGCATCCGGCTGCATTTCCATGAAAAACGGTTTGATCTTCTAAAATTAAAACGGCCGGCTGGGTTGCTTGGTATTTAAGTGGCATTAAAAGGCAAATTTATTTTGATATTTCAATTAATTAACCACTTGTTAATTTATTTTAGAAAATAGTTAAAACCTTGATTTTCAAGTGTTTTTTCAAATTTTAACAGTTGCAAAAAAATTAAGTATATTTACGTTTAGTTAATTCCGACTTTTAATGAGTTAAAAGTAAGGTTAACTACTTAAAATTGACTAATTTAGACTATGCTAAAAACATTGCTTAAGCCCTTTTTTGTCCCAGTCCTGGGATGTTTGTTTTTGTTGTTTTCAGGAAACCTTTATTCTCAGGCCTTTAACTTCAGTGTAACCAACCAATATTTATGCTATTACGGACCGGCAAGTTATACCGTGGGTGCAACCGTTTCTTCTTCAGCCGCCTGTGCAACCAGCTACACCTGGGTGGTGGCAGGTCCGGCTTTAACCCCCAGCGCCCAAATTGCGAGTGTTCCGGGTGGGTCGGCAGCAGCAATTAGTTTTTCTGCATGCGGTGTTTACACCATCACCAATTATGCCTACAACAACGGAATTCCTTGCACCAACGTGGCTCAAACCGTTGAGGTGGTTTGCCCGAATGCTTGTTCTGTAACAGCAACTCCAAGCACCCCTGCGCTTTGTGCAAGCAAAGTTGCAACTCTGTCTTCGGGTTGTGCTGCTACCTATACATGGTATGCCCAAGCGGTTGGAGCTGCTGCAGGTACCATTGGAACCGGTCCGAGTTTAACCGTTGCCCCTACCGTTAATACCAGTTATACCGTGGTTGGTATTACCGCTCAAGGATGTTCGGTTTCTGCAACCAAAAGTTACAGTATTCAGCAGGCCACCATGACTGTAAGCCCCCTAAATAGTACGCTCTGTCCGGGTGCTCCGCTAACCCTGAACGGGTCGGGCACTGCCGTTAATGGCACCAACGTTGCGGCAGGTACCGCCACAACGGGTTTTTCATGGTTTAATCCTTCAAATACAAATATTGGAAACCTCAATACGGTATTAACGAGTGCAGTTGCAGGTCAGTATACTGCAGTTCTTACGCATACCGGTGCTGCCGGAACCTGTTCCTTGCTATCCACCGTCAACGTTTCCACCATTAATACGGTTTCCCTCACCCTTAAAGGAAATAATGTTTTAACGCCCTCCGTTTGTCCCGGAGGGTCCGTAACGCTTACCGGAACCATTGCTGCAACTTCTCAGACCTCTTCTCCCGGTTACACTTGGTCAGCGCCTGCAAGCCCTAATTTTACGGGCAATCCGGTGGTTCGCACACCCACTGTAGCGACCGTATACACCTGCACCGTAACCTATTACGGATGTACCGGAACCAATACCATCAGTGTGGCCATGTCTACCATTACACCCACCATTACCGCCTCTTCGCCCTCTACCTGTCCGGGTCGATCGTTGACCTTAACGGCAATCGGTGGAATTAATTATACCTTTTCCGCCATACCGGCCGTAGGACCGGCAACAGCTAATATCACCAAACCTTCTCCTACCGTAAATACAGTTTCCCATATTCCAACCGCTGTGCAGCTTCCCATCCAGTATTGCGTTAATGCAAGCAGTGTAGGATGTCTGGGGTCTGCCTGTACCACCGTTGGTTTACTGACGCTAAACACCACACTTACCGCATCGAGTAATTCCATTTGCCCGAATACCAGTGTGACGTTATTTTCAAACAACGGTGCCGGAACCACCTACACATATGCATCCATAAACTACGCAGCCAATATTGGAACAGCAACCAGCAGCGGACCCAATACCGGCACGGTTAGTCACAATCCGGGTATTTCATTTCCACATACCTATACCGTAACTTCTGACAGCGCAGGTTGCAAAGGTTCTTCCATTTTACAAATAGATCAAAAAATATTAACACCCTCTATTTCTGTTTCAAGTTCATCCATTTGTCCGGGAAGATCCGTGACTATTATTGGATATGGTGGAGCGGGCACTACCTATACTTTTTTTGCTCCATATGCAACTCCAAATCCAAGCAATGTTATTCCTAAAAGCACGCCCTCTACAGCTGCCACTCCCTCGGTAACAACGCTGACCCCTACCTTAAATTTATTTCCTCACACCTATACCGTAATGGTGGACAGCGCGGGTTGTACCGGTACCAATACCATTAACGTGAATTTGTTTGTTATAAATCCGGTTATTTCTATAAGTGCTGCTTCGGTTTGCCCTAATAGCATTTTAACTTTAACCAGCTCTGGTGGAGCCGGAAGTAACTTTACTTTTACAGCCTCCTATCCAACAACCGCACCGGGTACTTTTGTAATTCCAAAAGGCGCCTTATCGGTAAACAATGCCAGTACGACCCTTCCAGGTAATCCTCTTCAGTTTCCTCATTCCTACACGGTAGAAGT
>CAWUNH010000198.1:0-3471 GCA_963923435.1 uncultured bacterium | reverse complement strand
TCAATCGTTTTGGCCAGGGATTAACACCGGTGTAGGATCTTCTCTTTGTATTGGAAATTTGGAAATTAGTTTGCAGTATAAAATGCGCATTGGACAAACACCTGGTTTAAAGGATTTGAATATTCAAGACATCCAATTTGCCTTTTTGGCTTGGTATTCGCCAAAGGATTTTAAAATAAATTCCGCTAAAAAAAATAAAACCATTAAAAAGGCAAACCGATCAAGCGGCAAAGGCCGTTATTTTATACCCAAATGATAGAATCCTGGTACAGTCGTATGCCCGTTAGCAATCCGGTTTTGGTATTGGCCATTACCCTCTTGGTTATCTTACTATCGCCATTACTTTATCGAAAATTTAAAATTCCCGGTGTTATTGGTTTAATTATTTCGGGAATCTTTATGGGGCCTCATGCGCTTAAAATCATATCCAATACCAGCAGTTTTGATTTTTTTTCAAAAACAGGGATGCTCTACATTATGTTCTTGGCTGGATTGGAAATTGATATGCAGGAGTTTTCCAAAAACAAAAATAAAAGTCTGGTGTTTGGAGTTTTAACATTTTTAATACCCATTTTAATCGGTTTTGCCGTTTGTGTGTATTATTTTAATTTATCGTTTTGGTCTGCGCTTTTATTAGCCAGTATGTTTAGCACGCATACCTTAATCAGTTATCCCATAGTAAGTCAAATGGGCATTACAAAAAACAAAGCCGTTCAGGTAGCATTTGGCGGAACTATTATTACCGACTCGGCAGTATTGATTTTACTGGGAATTATTGCCAACGCGGTGAAAGGCGATTTAAATCCCTTTTTCTTTTTTAAAACCTTTGGTTCTATTTGTATTTTATTTTTTATTACCACTTATGTAATTCCTAAGTTTAGCAGATGGTTTTTTAAGGTATTGGATAATAATGCCGGATCTCATTATATATACGTTCTTACCCTGGTTTTTATATCGGGCTTCTTAAGTGAACAGGCCGGAGTGGAGCCCATTATTGGAGCTTTTTTGGCCGGTTTGGGTTTAAACCGGGTTATACCGCATAATGGTATTTTAATGAATCGAATATTATTTGTAGGAAACACGCTGTTTATACCATTTTTTTTAATTAGTGCGGGAATGCTGGTGGATCCTTCCCTTTTTGTAAATGGATTTAATGCGCTTGTTTTTGCCATTGTTTTGAGTTTGGTAGGATTATTAACCAAGTACTGGGCCTCGTATATAACGGGTTGGATTTACAAATACTCCAAACATGAAACCCGTGTATTGTTTGGACTCAGTGTTTCCCACGCTGCTGCTACGCTGGCCATCATTAAAGTTGGGTACGACCTGAAACTTTTAGACATGCAAGTGGTTAACGGTACGGTGCTCTTGATTTTAATTTCCTGTTTAATCAGTTCTTTTGTTACAGAACGTGCTGCACGGAACATTGCACTCGCCCAGTCAATTCCTACAGAGGCTAATGAACCTCGAACAGAACGATTTTTAATACCGGTTAGCAACCCAGAAAATGTACATCGTTTAATGGAACTTGTATTAATGTTAAAAAATCCTGGTAATAAAGAGCCTGTATATCCGCTTTCAGTAATTGAAGATACCCCCAAAGCCAATCAAATTTTAAAATTATTACGTTCGACCATAGACCAACATTCAGAATCTTTTTTAAATAACGGATTTCAAATAGAAGCCATTAAGCGGGTAGATGTAAATGTGGTTGAAGGAATATTGGGTGCTGCCAAATCGTATGATATTTCAGACATCCTCATAACGTATAAAAACAATCCTTCTACTGCTAAATTTTTATTTGGTAATGTTCACGAAGGTGTAATTCAAAAATCGGTACAAACCATTTGGTTAAATCGAATGCTGCAATCCTTTATTAATTACACCACCATTAATATTTACATTACTCCCAAAGCTTTTGCGGAGACCTCTTTTAGTGGAATATTATCCACGTTAATGAGATTTTTAAAGTATACAAAAGCTAAAATCACCATTCAATCAGATTCCGAAACGCTTAAAAATTTTCGCGTATTTACTAAAGAATACCATTTATTGGAATTTAATTCCATAATGGAAATAAACTCAGAAACAGAGATTAACCAGGACACCCTGTCTTTGTTTTGGCATGCAAGAGAACAAACGGTGAGTTATAATTTTGAATTTGATAATCATGTGAACACCTTCATAAAACAGTCGGATTTTAGAAGTTTTATTGTTATTTATCCGGAAATACATATAGATCGGGGACAATTAGACGACATGAATAACATGGAAAGCATTAATCCAAAATATCAAAAAATACTTGATTTTCCTGATAAAATAACCGGAATTTTTAAAACGGATTCTGAAAATTAAATAGTTATTTTTTGGAGCGATTTTTGGATCGGCCAAAAGGGGCAATCTCTCTCATGTAAAACAATCCGATTCCTTGTGTATAAGGTCCTCCGGTGGTTGTAATTTGAGTGATATCGTTGGTTCTGTTAAACCCTTTTAGTTTTAAATTACCATTGGGATTTATTTGATATTCGATGTTTACATCGCCAATAATAGAATTGGATAATCTAGAATCGGATCGGTTGTAACCAAATTCACCATCAAAATTTAGACGGTTATTAAAAAAATTTTTATTTATGGTGAAATCAAAAGCATCCTTATTGCCATTTTGATTTATGGGTCTGTAATTTAATCCCAATTTAAAGTCTTGCATGAAATTTCCAAAAGTACTGTTTAAAGCAGAATTTAAACGCTGACTTATTAGTTCACTGCCAGAGGTTACGGCTGCATTTTGTGCGGTAATTCCTCCACCGCTATTTGAAAAAATTTGAGGTTTTAAAAAAGATTTAAACATTAAAAACGAAAATACTTGTCGGTTTAATTCGGTTTCATCTGCAAGAATATTATCTACTATGGATTTTATATTAGAGTTGATGTTTTTAAAAACCAAATTAAAACGAATATCGGGTTTTAGAAGGTTTCCATTTAAATTAATTTGACATTCGGTAGGCACGCGGCTATTAATAAGCGAGTCGTTTACTAAAGGAGCAATTGAACAATAATCTGAATTGCTGGCGGTAGCAGTTATTAGCGCTTTCATTGGATCTCCATTCCAGGTTATTTTACTTCCAGAATTTATAACAAAAGGCTTATCAATTAATTCTTCAACCTTATAATTGTAAGATCCTTCTGTGACTTCATATTCTCCTGACATACTAATATTGCCTTCATGGGAATATTCAAAATTTAGCATCCCATTTCCATTAAATTTTATTATATCTTTTTTTGCTTCGTCTAAAACAAATTTTCCCTCAAGATCTTTGTTGACCTTTAAATTCATTAAAAACGAATAGGTTTCAGTTGGTTTAAATTTTATTTTTGTTTCATTTTTAGATTTAAACGAAATAAAATTTAAATCGCTTTCAGTTTCATAGGCATTACTGTTAAATATAAAAACAGAATTTGCATCATTCCTAA
>CAWUNH010000197.1:0-3479 GCA_963923435.1 uncultured bacterium | reverse complement strand
TACAGGGTGTAGGGTTTATTAATACCATTCATAATATCATAGCTCCCATTGCTCTAAAATACCCCAACCGTTTGCGCCTCGTTCATACCGAAGGTTATTCAGATGGAGAAAATCCAGGTGCATACGAAGAATGTTACGTTTACGAAATCATAAATTAAACTTAAAATGCTTGTATTAGGTCAATGGCTATACAAATATGCTCCTCAACTGCACCGATGGCTTTATTTTTTATACAAAAATTGGAGCGATCGGCATGAAATTCACATCATAAAACGCTTTGCGAAAGCAAACGCAACCGTTTTAGACATTGGCGCTAATATTGGATTTTATGCCCGTTTGCTGTCAAAACTCTATGGTCCAAGTTCTATAATTTACGCCTTTGAACCACATCCCGAAAACTGCAAACGATTTTTAAAAAATACCCGCGGGATATTCAACATTCATTTAAACCCTGTGGCCTTGGGTTCTGAAAATGGCCATCAGGCATTATTTTTATCCGACACCTTAAACGTAGACCACCGCTTGTATAAATCGGCTTCGCATGCACGATCAATTTCTGTGCCAACCTGCACCCTCGATTTATGGTTAAAAGAACGGCAAATAAATTCCATTGATTTTATTAAAATGGACGTGCAGGGGTTCGAAAACAATGTTTTAAAAGGCATGGAACTTCTGTTGCGTGGTCCAAAAAAACCCGTGATTTTATGTGAACTGTGGCCTTACGGTTTGCATGAAGCCGGGAATTCTGCCAGTGCCATGATTAAACACCTTGAAAATTATAAGTACGATTTGTTTTTACTTATTAATAATAAAGAAATGCCGCTAAACAGTCAAAGCAATTTTCAACTAGATGCATTGCCCGAATCCAAGTACTTTAATTTACTCGCCCTACCCCGAGCAACATGACGCATCCCTTAGATTTACCAGAAACAACTGAGTTACATAAAAGTCGGATTCAGATTAAACCCTTTTTAAAAAAATGGTATTTGGAGGCTTACACCCAATTTATTCGCGTGCTGGATACCTGTCCGGATGGAAAAAAAATTGAAATTGGCTCCGGTGGAGGTTTTTTTAAAACACGGTATCCGCAAATTTATACCAGCGACATACTGGAATTAGCTGGCATGGATTACACCTTTGATGCCCAGACACTGCCCTTTTTAGAAATGGAACTTTCGGGGATGGTTATGTTAAATGTGTTTCATCACATCCCCAATCCTGCACTGTTTTTACAGGAGGCCAATCGCTGCTTAAAACATGGAGGTAAAATTTGCATGATAGAACCGGCCAATACTGTTTTTTCTAGATTTATATACAAAACATTTCACCACGAACCTTTCGATGAAAAAGGTTCTATGCAAATTGAACCCGGCCGTCCATTATCCAATAGCAATCAAGCAATGGCTTATATTTATTTTATAAGAGAACAAAAAAAACTCGCTTCCCTTATTCCTCGGCTAAAGCTTAAGCGCATCCAATACTACAGTCCTTTTGCTTATTTAATAAGTGGGGGCTTATCTAAACCAGCCCTGCTTCCCGCATGGATGTACAAAACGGTTCGGGCCTTTGAGTTTTTATTTTCTCCATTAAATCGATATCTTGCAATGTTTTACATTATAGAACTTGAGGCCTTTAAAAAATGATATAGAACTATACTTTAACCAGGTTGCGCGCAACCGAAAAAAGCGAAGCCTTTCCCGTTATTATTGGAATGACATTCGGGATTTTTGCAGTTTTTTTTCTCATTCCGATTTGTGTGTTTTAGAAATTGGTTGCGGTTCTGGCGATTTGTTGGCCTCCCTACCGGCTCGAAAAAAAACCGGGGTTGATATCAGTCAGGAACAGCTAGTATGGGCAAAGGAAAAATACCCCAACGAAACTATTGAGTGGGTCCATCAGGATGCGCATCAATTACAACTCACCGAAACCTACGATTTAATTATTTTAAGCAATCTGATAGGCTTCACAGAAGATATTCAGTTGGTCTTTGAAAATTTAAAACCCTATTGCCATGCACAAACCAAAATAATTGTTCAGTATTACAACAGCATATGGGAACCGTTTTTAAAATGGGCAGAACGATTGGGTTTAAAAAATAAAAGTCCTTTGCAAAACTGGCTGTCTACACGCGACATAAACAATTTATTGGTTGTTTCCGGTTTTGAGGTATACCGAAATCAAAAACGAATGATTGTTCCCCTATACATTCCATTGTTGTCAAAAATTTGCAACCGGTTTTTGGCACATTTTCCTCCGTTTCGTTTTTTTTGTTGGAATTTATACAGTTTTGCTCGCCTTCAACCCAGATTGGAAGAAACCGAAACATCGGTAAGTATTATCATTCCGGCTCGCAACGAAGCCGGTAACATTGAACAGGCCTTGCTTCGAATGCCAAAATTTGGTACACAACAAGAACTGGTATTTATTGAAGGCAACAGCAGCGATACAACCTGGAGTACCATTCAAGAACTAGCCCTTAAATACCAAAATACTTTTAATATTAAAATTGCTCAGCAAAGCGGTAAGGGAAAGGCCGATGCCGTTAGAAAAGGATTTGACATGGCAAGCGGAGCGGTATTAATGATTTTAGACGCGGATTTAACCGTTCCGCCCGAAGATTTACCAAAGTTTTACAAGGCCTTAATTAGCGGTAAAGGCGATTTTATTAATGGCACCCGATTGGTGTACCCTATGGATAAAGACGCCATGCGGTTTTTAAATTATATTGGAAATCATTTTTTTAGCTGGGCATTTACGTGGTTGTTAGGCCAGCGATTTAAAGACACGCTTTGTGGTACCAAGGTGATGCTTAAATCCGATTATCTAAAACTGGTTAAAAACCGCAGTTATTTTGGTGACTTTGACCCGTTTGGTGATTTTGATTTATTGTTTGGATCCTATAAACTTAATTTAAAAATTGTTGAAATTCCAATTCGTTACAGAGAACGCACCTACGGAAGCACTAACATTTCAAGATTTAAGCACGGTATAATTTTACTTCGAATGTGTTTGTTTGCAAGTAAAAAATGCAAGTTTATTTAATGCACTTTCCACAATACAGAAAATATGAAAACGAAAAAGTGTATTTTAAAATTGTTCAACCTGAGCTTTGGACGGAAATACAATACCTCGGCAGCCAACGAATAGAAAAAAGCTTTCAAGTTCAAACGTTTAACGACCGAAACTTTGTTCAGGATTTACTCAGTTGCAATACCGGAATTAAAATTTGTACTGAATTAGAATTTTTAAATTTTTATAACGCTTTAAATTAATTTACCATGCGAATCATATGAAGATGAGGAATACCGTCTTCCAGATAAGTAGATCCTTGTACAACAAAACTTAATTTTTCATAAAACTTTTGTAAATAGGCCTGAGCCGAAATGTGTATTTCCGAGGGATTTCCAATGTATTGCAAGGCATCGTCCATTAACTTTTTACCCAATCCTTGATTTCGCTGATTGTGCTTAACCACTACA
>CAWUNH010000196.1:0-3484 GCA_963923435.1 uncultured bacterium | reverse complement strand
AAGTGAAACAATTGTTTAAATACCTCCGTGCCTGGCATCTTCTTTTAAGATTGCAAAACCTGGTTATTATTGGACTGGTAATGTGGGTTATGCATGCTTATATTGTTGTTCCTAATTTTGTTAATACAGGTTTAAAAGAAATTAAAACCGATATAAATTTTATTATTTTAATTATTAGTGTAATATGTATAGCAGCGGCTGGCAACTCCATTAACGATTATTTTGATGTACGAACAGATGAAATAAACCGTCCGAAACGAGTCGTTTTAAACACCCTGCTTAAACGCAGAACGGCCATAATTACGCATCTTTTATTGAGTTTTTTAGGTTTGTGTTTGGGTTTTTGGGTTGCATACAAAATACACTATTTAAGAATTTTCGGATTTCATCTGGCAGCAGTAGCATTGTTATGGCTGTATAGCATACGATTAAAAAAAATCGGTTTAGTAGGAAATTTAACCATTGCGCTTCTTTCTTCAGCTGTTTTGTATTTACCGATGATTTATGAATGGGGACGTCAAGGCGTTTTATTTCACAACGCTCCATGGATGTATTTTTTCAAATTAACCAAACCTGTTACTTTATTTACTTTATTTGCTTTTTTAACCAGTTTTTCAAGAGAATTGGTTAAAGACCTCGAGGATATCAAAGGAGACGCTCAAGATGGCGCCAAAACATTTCCTATTCTTGCCGGAGTATTTCCCTCAAAAATGCTTTTTGCATTCACAAATCTTATAACTGCTGTTTTTTTAAGTTTTATACTCTATAATTCTGTGGTCTACGGACCAATTCCCTCGGTTGGATCATTTATGTTTATTTTATTTTTCTTGTTTTGTCCTGTCTTAGCAATTTCCTTGCTCGTTTTTTTAGCAAAAATCCCAAAACATTACAGGTATTTAAGCTGGTCGCTTAAATGTATTATGTTAACCGGTTTGTTGTATGCAATAATATTTATGTAAACATGTACCATGGAATTTCCATTTAGCATTGTTTTAGCCTCATCATCCCCTCGAAGAATCGAATTAATTAAAATGTTGGGAATAAATTTGATTGTGGAACCCACCCATGTAAATGAAGACTATCCAAAGCACTTATCCCCATACAATGTGTCGGTTTTTTTAGCAGAAAAAAAAATGCATGCAGCAGCATTAAATTTTAAACCAGAAACCGTTTTAATAACTGCCGATACCGTTGTGGGCTTTAATAATAAAGTGTACAATAAACCCGATTCACCTGAGGATGCATTTCAAATGTTAACCGAATTATCCGGCAATACCCACGAAGTGCATACCTCGGTTTGTATTAAAACTAAATTCGATTCAACTACCATAACAGACACAGCACGTGTTACTTTTACAAACCTCAGTCCATCCGAAATAGAGTTTTATCTTACTACCTGTAAACCTTTTGACAAAGCCGGTTCTTATGGTGTACAAGATTGGCTCGGACTCTGCTGTATAAAACAAATTGAGGGTAATTTTTATACTGTTATGGGATTGCCCGTTTATAAATTATACGAAAAATTAAAATCAATTAATTCAGTTTGGTTTTAAAAAAATAGGGTTTTAAGTAATAGGGCTCAAGTTCTGAAAAATCATTCGGCAATAATTTGTTTTGAAAAAATTTTTCAGCAAGGTTAACCATGTCTTTTGCATGTGCTTGTACATCCGAAAGAATGGGTTTGTATTTTTCAGTTTTAATAAAATCTAGAGTTTTTTTAATTCCATTGCCACATATACAAAGGGGGTCAACCAAATTTGTTAATACCGGAATTTCTTGATTTAAATCAATGGCTGTGGGCTTAAATAGAGTCTCAAATTCGGCATTGTATATGCCGAAGTATATTTCCTGGCGCCCTGCATCCTGACAAACCAGGTAAGTTTTAGCCCTGCATGTTTTAGAGGCAGCATAGGCAATAATTTGCAAGGTGTCAATTGGAATTAAAGGAATTTTTAGTCCATAGCACAAGCCTTTGGCAGTACTTAGTCCAATTCTTAATCCCGTATAGGAACCCGGTCCATTGCTTACAGAAATGGCAGAAAGGGTTTTAAAATCTATTTTGCATGCTTTTAAAAGTTCCATAATTGCAGTATGAATCCATTCCGAGTGGCTGTTTAATTGTTGGCTTTGATTGGTGCCAAGCAGAGTGCCGTTTAGGGATAGTGCAATGCTGCAAAAAGGTCCGGAGGACTCAATGTGAAGAATGTATGAGTTCAAGGCTGTTGCGCCGAATTAAAAAAAGTTTCTTTATCTACAATTTCAATTTCACTATCTGGCTTAAGCAGTTCATTTAAAGCATCAAACGGACCTGCAGCAATTACCTCACCCACTTTTAAGCCTGAGAGAATTTCTATATATTGTGCATCCTGAATACCAGTTTTAACCGATTTGAGTGTTACTTTATTTCCTGTCACACAATATACGTGTAATAGAGGAGACTTGTTTTTTTCAATTTTTAAGGTGTCGTTTTGAGACTCTGATTGATCTTTTGAAACAACCGCAGCAATTGGAAGACTTAAGCAATTGTTTTTGTGCCGTGTCATAATGGTAACGTTTGCACTCATACCCGGACGAAAGGGAGAGCTCTCAGAATGGTCCATCAAATGCTTGTACGATTCCTGAATTAGCCGAACTTTTACCACAAAATTGGTTACTTGTTCCAGAGAGTTTGTGTTTTGAGACGAGTTGGCAATTTCCGTTACAATTCCCTTGAATGTTTCATTTGGATAGGCTTCTACATTAACCATTGCAGAATCTTGTAAATGCAATTTAACTACATCAATTTCGTTAATTTCAATGCTAACCTCCATTTCGTTTAAATTAGCAAGCCTGAGCAGTTCTGTGCCGGCCATACCTGAAACCCCAACAACACGTTCGCCTTTTTCAATGTTTAATTTTGATACCGTGGCATCGGTAGGTGCATAAATGTAGGTTTTTTCAAGATTGCTACGGGCTTCTTTAAGGGTCGCTTCATTTCCTTCGATGCCATACGAGGCTGACATTACATTGGATTCCACACTTTTCATGTTGGCTTCTGCACTCAGGTATTGATTGAGGGCCAATTCGTATTCCTGGTTTGAAATGAGTTTTAAATCGAATAATTTTCGTTGGCGTTCAAAATTTAAACGTGCGGTTTCAAATCCCGCTTTGGCCTGATCAAGCAATGCATTACTGCTTTTTAAACCGGCTTGGGTCGATTTAAGGGAAGCCTGTGCCCGTTGCAACATGCTTTCATAATTATCGGGTTTAATTCGGCACAACAAGGTTCCTTTTTTAACCCGTTGCCCTTCTTTTACAAATAATTCTGTTATTTCACCACTTACATCGCTGCTTATTTTTATTTCTGTTTCAGGTTGAATTTTACCCGAGGCACTTACTATTTCGGTAATGGATCTGAGTTTTACAGATTCTGTATATATTTTAATTTCTTCCGAACTAGAAAAAGAACGTATAATAGCTATCACAATAATTAGGGCTATTCCGA
>CAWUNH010000195.1:0-3495 GCA_963923435.1 uncultured bacterium | reverse complement strand
TTTTACATAGCCCTAATGATGCTTATGGGCAGCCTTGTATTTGCACAACAATATAAAGTAGTAACGATTGTAGAGTCCATTGTTCCCGGAGGTTTGGGCCGCTCCCGAATCATTGATTCTCAGGGAAGTGCCGATGTAAATGCGCTAACTACCCAACGCGATGGAAAAATATCCAAACAATCGGACGTTGACCGCGAAGAGGTTAAAGAGTCTGGAGAAAACATGAAGGAAACCAAATTGGTTAATTTCTATAGTTTGGTTGGAATTAATTTTGGAAACATTGCCTCTAACGATGCAGTTATTTCAGCTAAAATAAACAGCTTGGCTGCTGAAGGCTGGTCGGTGGCTTTTGTAAGCAGCGCTTGTGAATCGGATGCAGGCAAAGACGACGGTAAAGGAATATTTATTACACGGATTTTCTTTGTAAAAAAATAAATCCTTGCCGTTTTAATAAGTTTATTCCAATGAGCATTCGTATGTGAGGATGCCTTTAGAATTACTTGTTAACTGAAAATTGGGCACCGTATTGATTACATTGTCGTTGTAGGGCTCAGTATAACTAATACAATTGTTTTTAGCAGCCCGCCGAGTAACCTTAATCAGGGTTCGTTCCACGGATTGGCTTTCATAAACAGGGGTTGTAAATGAAGTATCAACCAATGGGACATTTCCTAGCAAGGGCACTGAAAATGTAATTGCAGCCGTAGTGGTTGCAGTTCCGGTTTTAGTTACCTCACAGGAGCAAACACGGTCTTTAGTGCAGGAAACAAACAAAAGTCCAACAAGGACATAATATATTATAGTTCTAGGCATGTTTAAAGCTACACATTTAACCGCGAAACACCCTTGGGCAACATTTAGGGGTTTTTACAATCCAATGAGCAAATTACCGGCTTGAAAATCAACAAGATAAGTAACGCCCTTAGATTTTTAGACCATGAACGGAGAGGGGCATTAAACAGACCCAGCATCCAATGCTTATTTATAATATTATTAATATGCCCTTTAAAATAAGTTATTAACAAATTATCCTTATATTAGCAGTCCCTCTGTATGTTTGAAATATTAAAAAACTTTGAATCGAAATTTGGAGGTCTCAAAAAAAAGGGACTACGGATTGAAGGTTTAAGCATGATTGATCCGAAACGGAAAAAGCATGTAATTGTTATTTGCAAACCTTTTTTATTTGACAACCGTCAATTACCTAAAACCTATGAGGGATTGGACATAAAAGCCAAAATTGAGGGAGGTCTGCCCGAGGAATTTAAATCTTTAAAAAACAATAAACCCAGTTATGTTTGGGCGCCGCAAAATTTTGAAACCTTTGTAGACCGTTGCAGTACAGAAATTAAAGAGCGCCTTGGAAACCCTAAAATGTCCAGAAAAGAAATGCTGGACGCCCTGGCTTTTGGCGATTTTGAAGCCCATAAAAAGAAAGCAAAACAATTAATGAATGAAGGCAAGGTGCCTCCGTTTAAGTTAAATTAAAGATAAAGTGGCAATAGTTCATTAAGGGTTTGCTATTGTTGCTTTGGTTGAGAAAGCCGGTTGGTTACCGGCTTTTTTTATTCCAGAGCGTTTCAATAAGGGTTCTAAATGCCAGACAGGAATTTCCAAAACGTTTCACGTGGTCTGCTTGTAAAGTTTTGGCAAAATGGCTCTGGTAGCGATTGTATTGATCCATGGTTTCAAAAGCATATTGCGCCAGATAGGTTTCGTGCGAATCTTCTTCCTCTTGTTGGTTGCTTATAACTTTTGATAATACAGCGGAATGAAAACAGCCTGTGTTTAAAACCGCTTCCATATGCCCGTTTTGCATGTACCGAATCCATTCTGCGACAATGTTTTTAGGAACCTGAACCGAGACATTATACATATACATGGTTCAAAAATAATAAAGCAAAAGCATACCTTTGCAACAATGGATTTTATTTCTGATTTAGAGTGGCGCGGACTTTTACATGGAATGGTTCCCGATACAGAGAACTATTTAAAATCGGGCATGGCCACGGCGTATATTGGCTTTGATCCCACCTCGGATTCTTTGCACATTGGAAGCCTGTCTCAAATAATAACCTTAATGCGATTTCAACGGGCCGGCCATAAACCCATTGTATTGGTTGGTGGCGCAACAGGAATGGTGGGCGATCCAAGCGGAAAAAGCGCAGAGCGTAATTTAATGGATGCAGAGACCTTAAAGCGGAACGTTGAAGCGGTCAGCCAACAATTAAAAGGATTTTTAAATTTTAAAGAAGGTTCCAATGCCGCCCTGTTATTAAATAACGCAGATTGGATGATTAAAATTCCATTTATCGATTTTATTAGGGATACCGGAAAACACCTAACTGTAAATTACATGATGGCAAAAGATTCGGTAAAAAACCGAATGGAGCAGGGGATGAGTTTTACCGAATTCAGTTATCAATTAATTCAGGCCTACGACTTTTTATATCTCTTTCAACAGCACCAGTGCGCTCTGCAGATAGGCGGCTCAGATCAGTGGGGAAACATGACAACCGGAACGGAGCTAATTCGCCGAAAACTTTCAAAGTCGGCCTATGCGCTTACCACGCCGCTAATTACAAAACAAGACGGTACAAAATTTGGAAAAACCGAAAGTGGTACCATTTGGCTGGATGCCGGTAAAACCTCTCCCTATAAATTTTATCAGTATTGGCTTAACAGCAGCGATGCCGACGCCCTAAAATGGATTCGATATTTTACATTTTTAAGCCCTACAGAAATTGAATCTTTGGAACAACAGCATGCCCAACAACCTGCCTTGCGCCCAATTCAAAAAGCCTTGGCTAAAGAAGTAACCCTTTTAGTTCATGGCCCAAATGCTTACGAACAGGCTCAAAAAGCTTCGGAAGTATTGTTTACCAACGATTGGTCTGTTCTTGAAACCTTTGACGAAGCATTGTTTTTAAGCCTATTTGAAGGACTGCCGCAGGCTGAAATTTCTGAAGCGCGTTTCGAAAACCTTGACGTAATTACCTTGTTAACCGAGGCAACGGCATTAATGCCCGGAAAAAACAAGGTACGGCAGTTAATACAAGGCGGAGGCCTTCGATTGAACAAACATAAAATTGCAGCAGATTCGTTTCGTGTATCGGAGGCCGGGCGCATTCGTAAGCAGTATTTGATTTTTCAAAAAGGAAAAAAAGAATTTTTATTGTGTAAAATTTCCGAAAATGGCCCTTCGGCAGAGTCAACAACTTAAACTCGGACAAAAATTTTTACCGCAGCAAATTTTAATGATGCGGCTGCTTCAATTGCCCCTGTTGGCACTGGAAGACCGGATTAAAGAAGAATTGGTTGAAAATCCCGCACTTGAGGAACAAGATGCCGATACCGATTCTTTGAACACACAAGAAGATGAGTCGCAATCAACGGAGGAGGGCTTGGACAGCGAAGATCAGGAAGTGCAAAACGAGGTTGATTTTGAAGACTTCATGGACGACGACACCAAAGACTCGTATAAATACGATACCG
>CAWUNH010000194.1:0-3536 GCA_963923435.1 uncultured bacterium | reverse complement strand
TATTTTTTTTTTAGCCTATTTACCAACATTGACCTAACTTTGTACACTTGAAAATCATTCGATATACCTCCGAATTCAGACTTTTAAACCCCGTTATTTCAACCATTGGCACTTTTGATGGATTTCATTTAGGCCATCAGCAATTGATTGCTCAAATGATTAAAAAAAAAGAGGTTCTGAATTTGCCTTTATGTTTACTAACCTTTGAGCCCCATCCCAAACTGGTTTTAAATAAAGATTCTGAACCGCGGCAGTTGCTAACTACTACCGATGAAAAAATTAACCGCTTGCAGTCTTTTGGAATTGATGTGTTGGTGGTGTATCCCTTCACCTCTCTTTTTTCCGAATGGTCGCCCGAAATGTTTTTTAATCGTTTAATTGTACAGCAAATGCAAACCCGTTGTTTGTTTATGGGGTACGATCATCGTTTCGGAAAAAACCGCGAAGGAAACGCTCAAAGTCTTGGTGAATTGGCGGATACGAAAGGGGTTGAGCTTGAATCCTGTCCGGCCGTTTATGAGGCGGGTATTCCTATTAGCAGTACCCGTATTCGAAAAGCCCTGCAAACAGGTCAAATCGATACGGCCACCCGGTTGTTGGGAACCCCCTACACCATAACCGGCAAGGTTGTTCGAGGTAAAGGTCGCGGAGGCACTCGGGGGGTTCCTACAGCCAATATTGAAATTTCAGATGCCTACAAATGCATTCCCGCGCAGGGGGTATACCTGGTAAAAGGACAATGGGATTCCAAAAAAAGTTATTTTGGAATGATGAACATTGGAGTGAATCCCACCTTTGAAAAAATACCCGTATTGCATTGCGAGGTTCATTTTTTTGAATTTGAGGGAAATCTGTACGGTCAGGATCTTATAATTCATTTTTTGGAATACTTACGTGCTGAACAACGGTTTAATTCGGCAGATGCCTTATACCGTCAAATTGAACAGGATGCCAAACAATGCCAAAACCTGATGGCTCAAAAATACCATTAAAATAACACAAAACCTTGTTAATCAATTATTTAAAGGGTTTTTTGTCAACAAAGCACCTTTAAAAACAAATACTATTTTTTTGAATATTAAGGCGACTTTATTTGAACTTTTGTAATGAGTACATTCTGTAGAGTTTGTTTCTCAGTGTTTTGTTTTGTTAGTTCATACGCCCGAAAGGGCGTATGAATTTATAAGTAGGCTTTAAGATCTTTCAAACGAATTTCCGAGTCGCAAAATACAGACAAGCGTTCCATTGCATTTGCCAATTCCCTTACGTTGCCCGGCCATTCCTGCCTTACTAAATAGTCTTCGGCGGCCGGTTCCAGGTAAAAGGAATGATTTTTTGATGACTGTTGTTGTAAAAAATAATTGCAAAGTTCAGGAATGTCTTCACTTCGATCCTTTAAAGCAGGTACCTGAATGGTTACTACGGCAAGCCGATGGTACAAATCGTCCCGAAAGGTTTTTAATGCCATTTCGTTTTTTAAATCTTTATTAGTAGCTGCAATAACTCTGGGTTTAGCAGAAATGGTGGATTCACTGCCAATGCGTTGCACTTGTCCTTCTTGCAAAGCCCTTAAAACTTTAGCCTGTGTATGGGCATGCATATCGGCAATTTCATCTAAAAATAAAGTGCCCCGGTCTGCCAATTCAAATTTTCCTTTATGCAAACGATGCGCTCCGGTAAATGCCCCTTTTTCATGGCCAAACAAATTACTTTCTATAAGGTCAAAAGGAATGGCAGCACAGTTTACATCAATAAAGGCCTCGGAACGACGCGCGCTTAGAGCATGAATGTTTCTGGCAACCAATTCTTTACCAGAACCACTGGGCCCGGTTATTAATACACGGGCATCGGTTTGGGCCACTTTATAAATACGCTCCCTGAGTTGTTGAATCTGTTTTGAAGAACCAATCATGGTCGGAGTATCGGCTTGGCCAGAAATTGTATTATCGGCTTGTTGTATGGGAGCGCGCAGGTGCATACGAATTGCATTAAGCAGCCGGTTTAAATCCAAGGGTTTTTCCAAATAATCCTTAGCACCCAATTTTAAAGCTTGTACGGCTGTATCAATATTGCCGTGTCCGCTCATTACAAGCAACGGAACCTCTTTATGTGTTTGCTTTAAATGATGCAGCAGTTCAAGACCGTTCATTCCGGGTAATTTAATGTCGGAAAGTATCAAACTCAAGTTTTGAGACTGAATGATATCCAACGCCGTCAAGGCATCGCCTACAACACGAACGGAATAACCTTCCAGAGATAAAATTTCCGAAATGCTTCTGGAAACGGCGGGTTCATCCTCAATGATGAGAATCGGGGCGGATGTTTTTAAAGCGTTCATGTACAAGTCCAAATATAAGACCTTCTTTGAGAGCAGCCGTTTCAATTTTTAAATGCTTTAGGGAAATACGGGTAAATACCCAGTGTAACAAAAGAGCCGACTGTAAAATGGTACTCCGACGCATGGGAATTAATCCCAGCCAGGCGTTCCGCTCCGCTTCGGTCGATTCAAAAACATCCTTGCAAATCTGCAATACCAATGAAGTTTCGAGCAAATCGGTTGAATTTAAATATCGGGTTGCCGCTAATTCTTGAAAAGTTTCAAAAACACCGGCCGCTCCGTATAGTACCTCGGAAACTAAGTTTAACTTTAAGAGTGGCGTCATTAAATCGTCCAGAAATTTAAGAACTGTAATTAGGCTGTTTTCATTTACTATAGTTGAAATGGGGAAGCGTTCCTTTAACAAGGAAACTCCAGCATTAAAACTAAAACAGGCAAGCGGTTCGGAATGCTGAACATGAATAAATTCGGTACTTCCACCACCAATGTCCATAATTAATCCGTTTATCGAATTTTTAGGATGTACAGAAATAATTCCTTGCGATATCCAATACGCCTCATCTTGCCCGGATAAAGTAATCATTCGAATACCCGTTGCCTTAAAAAGTTGGTTTTGAATTTGTTCAGCATTAAGCGCTTTTCGAAAGGCTGCCGTTCCAACTGCCAAACAATGTTGGGGTTTTATACCTTGCGTATGACTTTTAAATTGTTGAAAGGCTTCAACCATACGTTCCATTGCCAAGTTTGAAAACAAATACCCGTGAGGGCTTGGTTCGGGCCAAATAAAAACCGGAATGCGTTCCGCGTGTACTAAATGAAGTGAACCCTCTGGAAGCACTTGCCATTTATTTAAATGAAAGGTATTGGTACCGCAATCAATTATTACATACGAATGCATTTTATTAAGCTTTTAATGATGTGTTAACTTTTTTGAAAATAAATTCCATCGCCTGATGCGTTCTACAGAAAACCTAACATCTTCGTAAGGACGATCGCGTTTATCGCGATTTGAATTGGAAATTCTCTCAACAACATCCATCCCATTGATAACAAGACCAAACACCGTATACCGACCATCCAAATGCGGAATACCTCCCCAACTTGTATAGGCCTTAAATTGGGAATTGCTCAATGTAAGCGTATAGCCTTGATTTAACTTTTGTAATTCCTGCATTCGGAAATGTTGAGGATCGGAAAT
>CAWUNH010000193.1:0-3567 GCA_963923435.1 uncultured bacterium | reverse complement strand
TTAAAGGCTTTTTCTTCTTCGGTTAAGGCGTGTTCTTCTATGAGCTGACTAAGTTTGTCAATAAAGTAAGGCTCTTCGCCATGTAAGATGTAAAGGGGCTCCAGCCGGTTTTGTAAAATTTGATTTTTTATTTTATTAAAATCGCTCACCCGTTCAAATATACTGATATTGTACGTGATGAACGATATTATGTACATTTGTGAAAATGAAATTTGCGCCCGAATTGTTCCATGAACTTGTGTTGCAATTACTGATTCGATTGGGTCTTGATTTGCTGACCCTTTTAATTTTACTTCGGGTTATTTATTTTAAAGCATACAACCGTAAAGACTTGTTTTTCACCTTTGTTATTTTTAATGTAGTTTTATTTTTGGTTTGCTTTTTTTTAAACCGCATTGAATTAAGCATGGGCGCAGCCTTTGGGCTTTTTGCTGTTTTTGGAATGCTTCGGTACCGTACCGAAGATGTAAGCGTACGGGACATGTCGTACCTGTTTTTTGTAATTTCCTTGGGGCTTTTACACGCAGTAATTCCTGCCATGGCATTTAAAAAAAATTCAGAGTATGTGTTAATTTCCGCCTCCGATGTATTGGCATTGAGCATTGCGGGTTTGTTGGAGTTTCGAAGCATTCAAAACAAAGAGCGCGTTGCTTTGGTGGTGTTTGAGCGCTTAGACTTACTAAAACCCGAATTAAAAGCAGATTTGATTTTCGAATTAAAGCAGCGCATGGGACTCAACATTCAAAACGTTCAGTTGCTTAAAATTGATTTTTCTAAAAACTCGGCCCAATTAAAAGTGTTTTATACAGACAAACCCAGGGTTTAGTTTTTCTACAAATTATAGCAATACTCTTTAAAAAGCTTCTGTAACATTAGCCTTCTATGTTGGTTAAATGCATTGCCTATACTTTATACGGTATTGAGGCGCTTAAAATTGAAATTGAGGTTCATGTAACCCGGGGGGTTAATTTTTATTTGGTGGGCTTACCGGACAATGCCATTAAGGAAAGTCAGCAACGGATTTATACGGCCTTAACACAAAGTGGTTATAAAATTCCCGGTAAACAATGCACCGTTAATTTGGCACCGGCCAATGTGCGTAAAGAGGGAACCGCTTTTGATTTAGGTATTGCATTGGGCATTTTAGCGGCAAGTGAACAAATAGATTCGCAGGAGTTACAACAATGGGCCATTTTGGGCGAACTGGCATTAGACGGGACCCTGCGCTCTGTAAATGGAATTTTAGCCATTGCCCTGCAGGCTAAAAAAGACGGTCTTAAGGGGCTGATCATTCCGCATGCAAATGCCGAGGAAGCCTCTGTTATAGATGCGTTAGAAATCAGTGCGGTTCATACCCTAAAGGAGGCTGTGGGTGTTTTAACAGGAACCTTTATGCCTCAACAAATTCGCGTTCAAGAAGAAAAAAAAGAGCTTCCAAAATCGGATTTGCCGGACTTTGCCGAAATTAAAGGTCAGCAACATGTAAAGCGGGCACTCGAAATTGCAGCTGCCGGAGGGCACAATGCCTTGTTAATCGGTCCGCCGGGCGCCGGAAAAACCATGATCAGCAAACGCCTGCCGGGTATATTGCCCCCCTTAAGCCGATCCGAAGCCCTGGAAACCACGCGCGTGTACAGTGTGGCTGGTAAATTATTGCAGCCCGTAAAAGGGTTGGTACAAGACCGCCCGTTTCGCGCTCCACACCATACCATTAGCGATGTAGCATTGATCGGGGGTGGAAATACGCCCCAACCCGGAGAAATCAGCCTTGCCCATAACGGAGTTTTGTTTTTAGACGAACTTCCCGAATTTCAACGCAGTGTGTTAGAAGTTTTACGTCAGCCACTGGAAGACCGAAGCGTGCATATCAGCCGCGCGCGATACAGCATCAGTTATCCTGCAAACGTTATGCTGGTGGCAAGCATGAATCCCTGTCCATGCGGTTATTTTAGCCATCCTGATAAAACCTGCAGCTGCAATCCTTCGGCCGTTCAACGTTACCTTCATAAAATCAGCGGCCCGCTCATGGACCGGATAGATCTTCAAATAGAGGTTATGCCCTTGCCGCATGAAGATTTACAAGTTGCGGCTTCTGGCGAAAGTACGGCCCGTATTCGAAACCGGGTAATTGAGGCGCGTCGCATCCAATCCCATCGGTTTAAAAACTCGGATACGGTATACTGCAATGCCCAAATGAATGAAAAGCAATTAGAAGCTTTTGCCCCATTAGGAAGCCAAGAATTTGCACTTTTAAAATCTGCCATGGAACGTTTGGGATTGAGTGCCAGAGCCTATAACAGAATCCGCAAAATGAGCCGAACCATTGCCGATATAGAGTCGTCGGAACACATTGCCGTTCGCCATGTAGCCGAGGCCATTCAATACCGCACCTTAGACCGTGTGCGCTGGTCCGTTTAAACCCGTTTGCCTTATTTAATAAAGGTATTGTTGGAATTCAGTCGATTGTGATACAATTGTAAAAAAGACTGGTAGGTTTTAGTAAGTTCGTTTTTTTGAACTGGGCCTAGCTCTATGGGACGGGAAAGACTACTGTCTTGGGTATATAAATAGCTTTTGGCAATTTTATGATTTAAAAAAACCGTATACAGCGAGTCCTTAACCAGACCATAGGCACCATTGGTATAAAACCATGCACAGCGTTGGTCTGTTTTTTTAAAAACACTTTTACCCCATGTAAAAAAAGGCGCGTTAAATCCCAGCGTGTCCAAAAGGCTTGGCATAATGTCCATTTGTTGCATTATTGTATTGCACCGACCTTTTAGGGATCCGTCTGGGGAGTAAAAAATTATAGGAATGGCATGCTGTCCCAGAGTGTTGGAATAAAACGGATCTTTTGAGTCGGCGGTATGATCTGGTACCAAAACAAACAGGGTGTTTTTAAACCAGGCACTTTGTTGGGCATTAGTAAAAAATACTTTAAGGGCATGGTCGGTATACCGAATTGTTGGAATTATGGGAGCTTCTTCGGGAGGAAATTGTTTGGCATACGGCTTTGGAATGTTATAGGGGTGGTGCGAACTCAGCGTAAAAACGGTAGCAAAAAACGGAGGCTTAACGCCATTAAGGGTTTTTAAACAATAGTTTAAAAACGGTTCGTCCCAAATTCCCCAGGCGCCATCAAAATCGCGGTCGTTGCCATACTCTGACATGCCAAAATATCGATCGAAGCCGGCGGCTGCGGCATACGCATCAAAATTCATGGTGCCGTTTTTTCCGCCATGAAAAAACCCGCTCCAATACCCCTTTTGCTTTAGCAACTGCGGTAAGGAATGCATCCGGTTGGTACAATACACAGAATTTATAAACGCGTTTGGCATTAAACTGGGCATTGCCGATACAATGGCAGGTATGCCCTCTATGCTTTGTTTACCATTGGCCCAGGCATTGGTAAATACCAATCCGGTTTTCATTAAACTGTCTAAAAACGGCGTTCGGCTTGGTCTGTTAGAAAGGCCTGTAAATTCTTTAGAAAACCCTTCTAAAATTATTATAAGAATGTTTTTAGATTTAAATTGCTTGCCTGAAGGATTAACCACGGGCTTTACA
>CAWUNH010000192.1:0-3584 GCA_963923435.1 uncultured bacterium | reverse complement strand
AGTGCATTTTTTACCCAACTAAACAAATAAGGCTGCAGAAACTGTTTCTATTAAACCGCTCGGCGCTTTAATTTTAGTGCCATTGTTTTACAACCCTTTGTTTAGCCCCTAAAACACATTCCGGTTTGCGCCCTACAAACATTTAAAATAATCAAAGGGCTCCATGCAGGAAAGGCATTGGTAAAGGGCTTTACAGGCCGTGCTGCCAAACTGCGATACCATTTTAGTTTCTTTTGTTTTGCATCTTGGGCATAGCACTTTATTTTCAATTCCAAGTAAAGCGGCTTTCTGTTCGGTTTCCTCCTCGGGCGGGGCAATGCCATAGGCCTGTAATTTATTGCGTGCTTCAGGACGAATCCATGCCGTTGTCCAGGGTGGAAAATAAACGGTTTCAATTTGCAGGGGTAAAGCGCAACGGAGTCCAATACGTTCTTGTATTTCACGTTCCATGTGTTTCATGGCCGGGCAACCGCTGTAGGTTGGAGTCAATTGAATGGCAATGCTTTGATTTGTTATTCTTACCGAACGGATAACGCCCAAATCCACTAAACTTAATACCGGAATTTCCGGATCGGGAATGCTTTCCAGCAGGGACCAAACGTCTGATTCCTGACAACAAGGTTGAGATGGGCTACCATTTTGCATCGGGAAACATTCTGGGCAGGGCTTGCATTTCGGCCAGTAAAATTCCTAAATGCTCGGAATGAATGCCTTTAATGCTTCCGGTTTGCATATACACCTGATCATCGGGCCGAAGGTGAACCTCGTTTAATAGTTGGTAAATTTCATTTTGCCAGGTTGCTTTTAGTTGCAAACGGTCTGGAACCAGGCCCTGTTCCCTCAGCTCGGCTTCAAAATCGCACTCCTCAAACAACTCGTTTGTATAGGGCCACAAACGTTGCAATGCGGCTTCCAGGCGGGTGGCGCTTTCGGCAGTACCCAAACCAAAACGCCGCACCCAGGCATAGGAATGCCTTTTATGATACCCAATTTCTTTGCATGTTTTTGCGGCAATTCCTTTTAAAGTTTCGTCCTTGCTGGAACTTAAGGCCGAATACAAGAGCAGGTCGGCCGTGTCTACCAGGGCATGCCGCAACATGGTAAAGGCATAATCTCCTTTGGGCAATTCGGTAATCAAGGCGTTGTAATACGAGCGCTCCGATCTGAAAAAGGCCAAGTCGTCTTCTGTTTTTCCTTTACCTTCCAGTTTAGCTGCATATTCTAAGAGGGCTTTGCCGCGTCCAAACAAATCTAATGCAATATTGGTTAGTGCTAAATCTTCTTCTAAAAAGGGGCCGTGTCCGGTCCACTCCGCATCCCGCTGAGCCAAAATAAGGGTGCTGTCGGCCAGGCGCAACACGTATTTAAATAAATTGCTCTGCATTTACATGTGTCCGATTCCGTCGGGTATCTGATAAAACGTTGGATGTCTGAAAATTTTATCGTTTGAGGGTTCAAAAAAAGACCCGCTTTCTTCTGGACTGCTGGCCGTTATCGCCGAACTGGGAACAACCCAAAGGGCCATACCTTCGCCTCTTCGGGTATATAAATCGCGTGCGTTTTGCAAGGCCATTTCGCTGTCAAATGCATGAAGGTTGCCGCAATGCACAAAGGGCTGACCCGATTTTTTTTGTACAAATACCTCCCATAGAGGTCCCTGGTTGTCGTTACTCATTAGGCAGCCGCTGATGATTTATTGTTTTTTTGTGCATAGGCCTCTGCCGCGGCTCTTACCCAGGCTCCCGAGTCGTGCGCCTGCTGACGGGCCAATAAGCGTTCTTTATTGCAGATTCCCTGGCCTTTAATTACTTTTTTAAATTCATTCCAGTCGGGGTCGGAATAATCGTATCCGTTTTTATCGGCGTTCCAGCGAAGGGCCTCATCCGGCACCTGAAGTCCTAAATATTCGGCTTGTTTTACCGTTTGATTTACAAAACGTTGACGCAATTGGTCGTTGGTTTCGCGTTTTATGCGCCAACGCATGGCTTTTTCAGAATTGGGGCTTTCTGAATCGGGTGGGCCAAACATCATTAAACTGGGATACCACCAGCGGTTTAATGCATCCTGCGCCATTTCTTTTTGATCGGCCGTTCCAAAAGCCATGCGGGTCATAATTTCGTATCCCTGCCGCTGATGAAAACTTTCTTCTTTACAAATACGAATCATGGCCCGGCTGTAGGGTCCATAGGAAGTGCGTTGCAGCATAACCTGATTCATAATGGCCGCTCCGTCAACCAGCCAGCCAATAGCTCCAACATCGGCCCAGGTAAGGGTGGGGTAATTAAATATAGAAGAGTACTTGGCTTTTCCGCTTAATAGAGCCTCAAGCATTTCATCCCGGCTAATTCCCAGCGTTTCTGCTGCTGTATACAAATACAATCCATGGCCGCCCTCGTCCTGTACCTTTGCCAATAATACCAATTTAGCTCGTAAACTGGGGGCTCTGGAAATCCAATTGCCCTCGGGTAACATTCCAACCACTTCGCTGTGGGCATGTTGTGAAATTTGACGGATCAGGTGTTTTCGATAATCCTCTGGCATCCAATCTTTCGGTTCGATGTATTCGTTGTTGGCCAGTTTGGATTCAAAATGGGCTTCTGCAGATTTTGTTTCCATGTTGCAAAGATACATTATAGGGTTTATGAATGGGAATGATTTTACTCATTATAACCCATTGAGCCTTATTTTGTTTAGTATTTAATGGCCTCCGGAATAGTGCAAACGGGGATGGCCTGCATTTTATGTGCGTTTTGACGGTTTCGACGTGTAAATTCCTGCCAAACCCAGCGTTCGCGCTCCGACAAGGCATTTAAATCGAAGGAAGGGGGTAGTTTCATGGCCCATTCGAGCTCATCGTAGCTGGCTCCAATCTGGTCTTCATCCGTACGCCCGTCGGCAAACAGGCCGTCGGTAGGTGCCGCTTGTAAAATGGAAGTACAAAGATTTAAATAATGACCAAGGGCATACACCTCCGATTTAAATAAATCTGCAATCGGGCTCAGGTCAACCCCTCCATCGCCGTATTTGGTAAAAAAACCAATTCCAAAATCCTCTACCTTGTTGCCGGTTCCTGCCACCAGATAGGAACGACTGCCGGCAAAAGCGTAGAGCGCCAGCATTCTTAATCGCGAGCGGGTGTTGGCCATTACCAAATGGTTTTCGTGAACTTCAGAAAAACTCTTTTCAATGGCATTCCAAACGGGTTCCAGGTTAAGTTCCAGGGTATCTACATTTGCATAGCGTTGTTTTAACCAGTTCATGTGTTCCGAGGCCCGGTTCCATTCGGTTTCTTGTTGGCGAATGGGCAAACTCACAACCAGCGTGGGAGCTTTGGTCATGGCACAAAGAGTAGAGGTCACTGCGCTGTCTATGCCTCCGGACACGCCCACAACAAATCCTTTTTGTGTACGCTCCAATAATTGTTTTTGCAACCAATTACAAATGTGCTCTGCAATTTGATCTGCTTTCATAACAGGTGTAAAGATAGGCAATGTTATTTGTACCAAGGGTTTAGAATCCATTCATGTTGTATTTAAACATTTTCCTTTACAACGCTTTATAATTCAGATTTTACTTTAATAAAA
>CAWUNH010000191.1:0-3590 GCA_963923435.1 uncultured bacterium | reverse complement strand
GCGGGGCCTGTTCCAAAACTGGCCGGACTGTGCATTGTTTTTGGGTTTTGCCTGCAATTGCTTTTAGACAGCTTTAGCACCGGTATTGAGCACGGTCACATTCATACCCATACCGACCATTGCCACCGTAAATTTCCTGTTGGAATTTGTTTGGGATTAATGATTCATTCGTTTTTAGAAGGCTTGCCCATTTACGATATGCAAAACAGCAGCGAACCGCTGCATGCCGATTTAATTTTAGGCCTGGGAATTCATCACGTTCCCATTACCATTACGTTTATGATTTTGTTAAAAGACCACGGTTTAAGTTTTTTAAAGCGCATGCTGTGGCTTACCGCCCTTAGCGTAATGGCGCCCCTTGGCATGTCCTGCGGCATTTACATGCACCATTTGCTGCAGGGTTACAGTGCCTTGTTTTCGGCTACCGCCTATGCGGTGTTAGTGGGTATTTTTTTACATATTTCAACTGCTATATTATTTGAAAGCAGCGAGGCACACCGCTATACCCCACTTAAAATTACAGTGTTGCTCCTTGGTGTAATTGCCGCCTTTTGCCTAAGTTAAATGGACACCTGGTTTGCCGATGTGATTATTCCACTAAAGGTATCGCAGCCCTTTACCTATCGTTTGCCCAACGACTGGAATGGCAAGGTTAAGGCCGGTCAGCGAATTTTAGTTCCCTTTGGTAAAAGCAAGTATTATACCGCCGTGGTTTTGCGGTTGCATAAACAAGCTCCCCTGCACTACACGGCCAAGTATGCCGAAATGCTGCTGGATTTAGAGCCTGTACTTACCGAGGCGCATTTAAAATTTTGGTTATGGATGGCCCACTACTACATGTGTACCCCTGGCGATGTTATGCAGGCAGCGCTGCCTGCAGGTTTAAAGTTAAGCACCCAATGCACCGTACACCTGCATCCTGAATTTGACTTTGAACAAAGCAGTGCCTCCGATTTTTCGGTTCGAGAACACGCGCTGCTGGATATTTTGCATCAAAACGGCAGCCGTACCCCAGATGCATTGGCAGAATTACTGGCGGTTAAAACCGTTCAACCGATTTTAAAAAAATTACTCGATAAAAAAGCCGTTTACATCGAAGATGTATTGGACGAAACCTATAAACCGCTTAAACTCGTATACCTGCAATGGCATCCCGATTGCCGCGAACGTTTAGAAGAGCTGCATTTAAAATTAAGCAACCGCGCGCCCCAACAGGCTGCTGCCCTTTTACAATTTAACGCTCTAAAGCCTCAAAATGCAACAGCGGAAGTAAAAAAATCGGCCCTGTTGCAACACTGTACCTCGGCTGCCATTAAAGGATTGCTTGAAAAAAAAATTTTACAGGAATTTACTAAAACAGAACTGCGGCTGGATTACCGTTCGCCCAGCCGAAAACCCTTTCCGCTTAGCAGCCAACAACAAAGCTGTATTGATTCCATTCAACATTATTTTAAGCAACAACTGCCGGTTTTGCTGCATGGGGTTACCGGCAGCGGTAAAACCGAAATTTACATTCACTTAATACAATCGTATTTAAACGCCGGTGCTCAGGTATTGTACCTGATACCAGAAATTGCACTTACCACCCAACTTATAGAACGGCTCAGTGCGGTGTTTGGAACAGCCGTAGGGGTGTACCACTCCCGCTTTAACACACATGCACGCACCGAGCTTTGGCATCAGGTGGGATTGGGTTCTCAAAGTTTTTGCCGGCTGTTGGTGGGCGCCAGGTCGTCGGTTTTTTTACCCTTTAAAAATTTACAGCTCATAATTGTAGATGAAGAACACGATGCTTCGTATAAACAGCAAGATCCGGCGCCCCGCTATCAGGCGCGGGATGTGGCATTTTACTTGGCACGTTTGTACGGCGCCCGGCTGCTTTTAGGAAGTGCTACCCCCTCGGCCGAGTCGCGCTTGCTTTGCCAGGAATCTAAAATGGCCTATGTACGTTTAAACGAACAGTATGCAAGCGGCGGCGGCAACCAAATTCATGTATGCGATTTAACCCTGCATCGCGGACAGTATGAAATGGATGGCTTGTTTACGCCCGATTTAAAAAATGCCATCCATCAAGCCCTTGCACAAGGGCAGCAAGTATTGTTGTTTCAAAACCGAAGAGGATTGGTTCCCTTAACCGAATGCCGAAAATGCGGCTACATTCCACAATGTTCGCAGTGCGATGTGTCGTTGATTCGTCACAAATCAAGCGGTCGCATGCACTGTCATTATTGCGGTTTACAATCTATGCCCCCCAGCCAGTGTCCCGCCTGCGCATCTCAAAACTGGTCAGAAAAAGGGTTTGGCACCGAACGTGTAGAAGAAGACGTGCAACGAATTTTTCCCCAGGCCCGTGTTGGTCGAATGGATCAGGACAGTACCCGAAGCCGCCAAGACTATCTGACTATTTTCGAAGCCTTTGCCTCGCGCGAAATGGATATTTTAATTGGTACCCAAATGGTAAGTAAAGGCCTGGACTTTAAACACCTTTCGGTGGTAGGCGTATTAAACGCAGATGGCTTGTGGCAATTTCCAGAATTTAGATCTCAAGAACGCGCTTACCAGACGCTGGTTCAGGTAAAGGGACGGGCCGGACGCATGCACCAAAAAGGTCAGGTGTTTATACAAACCACACAACCCGAACATCCGGTTATACAAACCCTGAGGTTTCAAACCGAAGATGCCTTTTACGCCCAACTTTTTAACGAACGCAGTACCTTTGGATATCCGCCCTTTACCCGTTTGCTGGAACTTACTTTAAAATCTACCAACCGGGACGAACTCGAACATTTAGCCGGTCTATTAGGCAACGACTTAAAACGGATGAATGTGAATGTACTGGGCCCTGAAACCCCGCTGGTTGGTAAAATAAAAAATCACCACTTAAAGCGCTTTTTAATCAAATGGCCTCGCTATGAAGAGCCTCAGCAACACCGCCAAAAAATTTGGGACGCCCTGGATAAAATAAAAAAAACACATGCCCGCTGGAACTATCGGGTAGAATTAAACGTAGATCCGGTTTAATGTTTTAATATATGTTTTAAGCGCATAACCTGTTCGTGGCTGCCCAGAACAAATAATTTGGTGTGCGGTTGCAAAATGGTATCGGCCGAAGGATTTACCAAATATTGTCCGCTGATGGTTTTAATGCCAATGATGTTGGCTCCGCTTTTATTACGAACCTCTAAATCTTTTAATGTTTTATGCTCGAGGGTGGCAGGAATGTATTCCAATACAATTTCTTCGAGGTTTATGTGTTCGGCATCTTGTCCGGTAATACTGTCTATAAACTCAATAACATCGGGTTTGGTAACCAAACTGGCCATGTGAGCGCCTCCCACTTTATCGGGCATAATTACATTGTCGGCACCTGCAATTTTTAATTTGGTATCGCTGCCATCGTCGCTCGCACGCGATATAATTCTTAATTGAGCATTTAAATTTCTTGCACTTAACACAATAAAAACATTGTCTGCATCTTGCGGCAAGGTTGTAATGAGTGCCGAGGCCCGGGCTATGCCCGCTTTGTTAAGCCATTCGTCTTGGGCTGTCTCTTATACACATCTCCGAGCCCACGAGACGTAGAGGAATCT
>CAWUNH010000190.1:0-3593 GCA_963923435.1 uncultured bacterium | reverse complement strand
ACGCCAGCCAGTTTTACGGGCAATTCAAATACCGAATGGGAAAGCGATGAGTTTATATGTTTTTATGGAAACGGTTCGATCCGCTGGAAAAAAAAAACCGGAAACGGTCTTAAATTTGAGGCCCAAAAAAACCTGTACAGCGACAGCAGTTTTTATTTTATACAAATTGGTTCGCAAACCCGACAAAAACCCGACACTATATATAGCCCTACGGTCGCAGCCTCGTCCTACTCGACGCATGCCTACGATTACTATGCACATTTTGAAGAAAACACCACCAATTTAGGCAAAACGGGACGGGCTTTTTACGGTTCGTATTTTGATGTGGAAACGGCCTATTCTTATCCTTTTTTAGAAGGTCCTTACGTTACGGGCGATTCCCTTACCATTGCCTGTTCGTTGGCTGGTTTATCGCGCGAAACGGGATTGTTTTTAATTAAATCCAATTCCATTAACAGTCTGTTACGAACGCGAGGGTTGCGTGTAGGCGAAATGTATGAGGATTTTGCAAGCGATACGCTAAAAATATTCAAGGGCATTCATACCCTAAAGGAACAGCTTCAGGTAACCGTTGAAAAGGTAAACCCAAAAGGTGTGGGATGGCTGGACTACCTCACGGTTAACGCACGCCGAGAATTAAACTTTACCGGCAGCCCGCTGCTGTTTAGAGACTCGAGGGGAATTGGAACAATAACCCGTTTTCAAATTACCATTCCGGCTGGAACCCAACCGGTACTATGGGACGTTACCAACCGGCATGCCGTTAGCATACAAACCTACAGTACCCTTTCACCCAATAGCATTCAATTTCAAGTGTTTCAAGACAGTTTAAAAGAATTTGTAATTTTTTTGCCCAACGCGCTAAATTCGGTTGGTTTTGTTAAACGGCTTAAAAATCAAAATTTACACGGGCTGCAACAAGCCGATTATATTATTGTATACCATCCTATTTTTCAAAACGAGGCTAAAACGTTAGGGGATTTGCATTTGTCTAAAGAAGGACTGAGTTATGCAATGGCCAGTACGGAAGATGTGTATCATGAATTTAGCAGTGGTAATACCGATCCATCGGCCATTCGCGACTTTATTCGCATGTTGTATTGGCGGGGTATTGCCAGCGGCAGACCCAGCCGGTATGTGGTTTTAATGGGAGACGGTTCATATAACAATAAATCTAAGAACATTCTTAACAACAGTGCCCTGATTCCCACCTATCAGTCCCTGAATTCACTCTCCCAAACGCAAAGCATTGCCACCGACGATTTTTATGGATTAATGGACGATACGGAGGGTTACAATGCCGAAAACAACGGATTGGGTAAAATGGACTTAGGGATTGGTCGCTTAACTTGCAGAACCCAACCGGAAATGGCACAGGTGATTCAAAAAATTATCCGTCATTACGATGTTCCGGAACCCATTAACCTGCAAAATGCCCAATCCTGTTACAGTGCCTCAGAAACCAAACGGGGCGAGTGGCGCAACTGGCTCTTGTTTTTGGGAGACGATGAAGACAATGCCCTACATATGAACCAGGCCAATCAATTAGCAGAAAACCTTCGCTTGAAACATCCCGAATTTAATTTTGATAAAATATTTTTAGATGCTTATCAACGCATTAGCACCCCCGGTGGTGGCCGTTACCCCGATGCCAGTTCGGATTTTGTAAATCGCATAAAAAAAGGCGCTTTAATTTTTAATTACACAGGACACGGCGGTGAAGTGGGACTTACGGCCGAACGATTGATTGATCTGGACATTATCCAGCAAATGGATAACAAAAACAGAATGCCTTTATTTATAACAGCCACCTGTGAATTCAGCCGATACGACGACCCTTCCCGTACCTCAGCAGGCGAACAATGCTTATTGAATACCAACGGGGCTGCCCTTGCCTTAATGAGTACTTGCCGGGTAGCCTTTTCCAGCTCAAACTACGTGTTAAATTTAACCCTGCTAAACCGTTTATTTACCCAAGATGCTCAGGGAAATTGGCCCCGGCTTGGCGATGTAATACGAGATACCAAAGCCTCCTTGGGTCAAAATTTTACCTATGCCAATTTTCATTTATTGGGCGATCCTGCCCTTACCCTACATTACCCTAAATATTCCGTTCAAACCACATCCATTAATGGTAAAACATTATCAAACCAATTTACCGACACGCTGGGCGGTTTACAAACGGTAACCATTGCCGGTCAGGTTTCATCCTCCAATGGGCAAATTATCAATAATTATAATGGATTGGTTTATACCACGGTTTTTGATCGGGAGAAAAAAGTAAATTGTTTGGTGAACACCCCGGAATCTGCATTGTATGTGGACACTTTGGGTACCTTTACCCCTTTTCAATTTATTCTTCAAAAGAACGTATTGTACCGAGGTAAAGCCCAGGTTAAAAACGGTTTGTTTAGCTTTACGTTTAAAGTTCCTAAAGATATTGGAATTGATGCGGGACCCGGTAAAATAAGTTACTATGCCACCAACGGTACCCAGGACGCTTCCGGCTCCGAATTACGGATTAAAGTTGGCGGAAAACCACTGGCCACCAGCAACGACCAGAGGGGACCCGACATACGTTTATTTATGAACGATCCCTCATTTGTTAACGGCGGTATAACGGGCTCCAATCCAGTATTGGGTATTCAGCTGAGCGACTCCAGCGGAATTAATACTTCCGGAAATGGTATTGGACATGATCTTGTGGCTATTTTAGACCATGCTCAAAACAGCCCCATTGTACTCAACGATTACTATGAAGCGGATGTGGATCAATTTCAAAGCGGGCAGGTTCGTTTTCCATTAAATCAATTAACCGAAGGAACCCACCATGTGAGTGTAAAAGCCTGGGATATACAAAACAACTCATCCACCGCAGAGCTTGATTTTGTGGTTGCCAAAAACAGTGCCTTGGCATTAAAACATGTTTTAAACTATCCAAACCCCTTTACCACCCGTACGCAATTTATGTTTGAACACAATCAGGCCTGTCAGCCCCTGTATGTTCAGGTGGATATTTTCACCGTTTCTGGTAAACGCGTAAAAACCCTACGGGATCGCATCGTATGTAACGGTTACCGCTACGAGGGCCTGGAATGGGACGGACGCGATGAATTTGGAGACAAATTGGGAAAAGGCGTATACCTTTACAAACTTAAAATACAAAATGCAGATCTTGAAAAGGCCGAGCAGATTGAAAAATTAGTGATACTAAATTAGTATTTTTAACGTTTTTATGAGGTATGTTTAAAACCGCTTGCTTTATTCTTTTTGTACTCTCCGGATTTATTATTGAAAAGTACCGGGCTCAAATTAACAGCATTCAGTTGGGGGGTATTACCACTACCATTAATCCCATTACTACTGCAGTTCCATTTTTACTTATAAGTCCGGACAGTAAACAAGGCGCTATGGGCGATGTTGGTGTAGCCACGGAACCGGATGTGCAAAGCACCCACTGGAATGTTGGCAAACTGGCTTTTGCCGACCGTAAAATGGCATTTGGTTTAACGGCAACACCCTGGTTGCGAAGCTTGGTGCCCGATATATTTTTATATTACTTAAGTTCTTATTACAAATTAAATAAACGGCAA
>CAWUNH010000189.1:0-3615 GCA_963923435.1 uncultured bacterium | reverse complement strand
GAAATTCTAATAAAATCGGATCAACAGTGGCTTAAAATAAATACTAATTCTATTTTATTTATAAAAGCCATGGACGATTATGTAAAAATGTATCTTAAAGATTCAAAACCTTTGATTTTAAATTCCAGTTTAAAGGATGTTTTTAATATGTTACCTTCAGAGCAATTTGTTAAATGCCACCGTTCGTATGCAATATCTTTAAATCATACCACAAAATTAAATGCATCAGAAGTTTGGATTTTAAATCACAAAATTCCTGTTTCGAGAGCCAACAAACAAAAGGTTTTAAGACATTTTAAAAAGGCAGCTTCGAATTAGCTCGCAGATTGCAACCACTTTGTTATGCGTTTACAATTTGGTTTTTTCCAGGATCGTACCACAGCATGGAGTTGTCCGTCCTCGGTAATGAGGTATTTTTGAAAATTCCACCAAACTGAAGTACCGAATGCCTTGTTAAGGGATTTTTGAGTTAGCCACTGGTATACAGGATGTTGTTGGTTTCCCTTTTTTACCTTTATTTTTTCTGACATCCAAAAGCTTACCCCATAGTTTTTTTTACAAAAGTTTAATATCTCTGAATTTGATCCCGGGTCTTGAGAGGCAAATTCATTGCTTGGAAATCCAATGATTACCAAACTTGAGGCGTAATTTTTATGTAAGGTTTCAAGTGCTTCCAGTTGGGGTGTAAAACCGCAGCGGCTGGCGGTATTCACAATTAAAATTTTTTTGCCTTTAAATTGATCCATTTGTACCGTTTGGCCATCAAGAGTGTTAAAGGAGAGTTTGTAAAATGAGGATTGTGAATTCATGGTAATTGTAAATAATATGCAAATAAAAACTACTGTATAATGCATAACATAAAAAACAAATAAGGGCTTAAAAGGTTTTTATTTTTTTTGTTTTTTTGGAAACAAAACAAAATCAATGCGTTTAAGCAATTGCTCCGATATAGCTTTAAAGGCTTTATCCGTTAGGGCTGCTGCAGTTCCGTTTTCAGCCTGTTCGTGTTGCAGGATTCCAGAATGCAATTCAATTCCCTGATCGTTAAATAGCGTATAATGGATGTTAAACCGTTGCATGGTCTGCTGGTATTGATAGGCATTGCTTGTGTTACCGGATAAAATATCCATTTGATTAATAAATACAAAGAGCTTGCATTGGTATTGTTTAGCGAGGTTGTTTATCAACTGGCTTTGCAGCAAGCGGGCGTTCATAAATTTGTGTTCGTTTTGACTTTCGACCACCAATTGCCCTTTAATTACTTTTGGAGTACGGGAATCGTTTTTAGGCGGTTTAAAATGTACGGGGTCCGGTACGTTTAAATAATCGTAGGCGGTTTGGCTGTATATGTTATACAGGGTTGATTTTGATTGAGCAGTGTCTTCCATTAAATCGCGAACCCGGTATCCCGCTTTTTGAAGGGTGTTGTATAGGGTTTGATTTAATCCGTTTCGGAAAAAATGTTTTAACTGCTTTGGAGACATTCGGGTGGATTGGCAAAAAGTTTGATCGAAATCGCTGCGGTACATTCGATTTTCAAACGGAACAATTAATATACCTGTACCACGACGGGAATCGCGGTTTGCATCGGATAAAAGCAGGGTGCTTTCCTGAGAAAATGCCCATCGGCTAAATAGCAGACCTAAAAACAGGCAAAACTTATTGGCGCGTCCAATCCAGATTCGCATAAATCATTAAAGCCAGTACAATAAACAATCCAACATTATTGGCATAATAAAGTACTTTATCGCTTACTTTTTTTCTGGTAATCATTTCTATTAAAATAAATAAAATATAACCACCATCGAGCATGGGAATGGGTAAAAAGTTCATAAAGGCCAAGGCCAGTGATAAAAAAGCTGTAAAACTCCAAAAATGAAGCCAATCCCAGCTTGGATCCATTTGCTGAACCATGGAGTAAAAACCGGACATTTGTTGATGGGCGTCTTTTACGGTAAAAATTACCACAATTTGTTTTGCTTGCATGATCATGAGCTCCATACCGTCTTTAATTCCTTGAAAAAGTGCTGAACCCAATGAAAAGGTTTGAGTGGTTACTGCAATGTCTTGGATGGGTTTTGGAAAAACACCAATAATGCCCGTTTCACTGACCTGGCAGGTGGTATGAATCGTGTCTTTTTGCCGCAATACCGATAATTGCACTTTTTTTCCGGTAAATTGTTGCAAGCGAGAACGGAAGGAATTAAAGTATGGTACGTCCTGCTGATTAACTTTTAAAATAACATCTCCTTTTTTTAAATTGGCATTGGCCGCAAAACTATTGGCGTCGATGGAGTCTAGTTTAAATTTAAATCGCGGTGATACAAAGTCCGATTTTTTTAACCGTTTAAGAAGTAAGGCACGGTCTTCATCCTTTACAGCAACCGTAAACAACTGTCCGTTTTCACGTATGCCGCGAATATTGGTAATTCGGTCCATAATGATAGTTACAGGAATGCGGTTTATGGAGGTAACGGCTTGATCGTCCAGATGGGTAATAACATCTCCATCCCTGAGGCCCATGTGGTAGGCTGTGCTGTCTACGGCCAGGCCGTAGGTAAGGGCTTGGTTGGTGATACTGTGTTTACCGGAAAAAAACAAAATCATCCAAAATATGAAAATTCCTAAAATAAAATTTACTAAAATTCCTCCCAGCATTACCAGTAAACGTTGCCAGGCTGGTTTGCTGCGAAGTTCCCAGGGCTGAGGTTCTGTTTGCAAAAGTGTTTTGTCCATTTGTTCATCAACCATGCCGGCAATTTGTACATATCCACCAAAGGGAAACCAACCGATTCCATATTCGGTATCACCCATTTTTTTCTTAAACAATGAAAAATTAAGCAATCCCGCAAAGGGAAATAAAAAGTCAAAAAACAAGTAAAACTTATCGACCCGGCATTTAAATTTTTTGGCAAACCAGTAATGGCCAAATTCGTGAAGCGTTACCAAAATGGTTAAACTTAAAAAGAGTTGAGCTATTTTAATGAGCATATGAGGTATAGTATTCGAAGGTAATCAATATAAAAGGGTAAGCATGTAAATTATTATTAATTAACAGCATTTAAAAGTTCAAGCGTTTTTTTGCGAACCTCGGTATCGCACTGAACAATGTCTTCTATTTGGTTTGCAGCTCCAGAAAAATTCATATCCAAAACAGTATGCAGTAAACCGGCCATCTCGTAAAATTTAATGCGATCGTTTAAAAAGGCTTCTACCAAAACCTCGTTGGCAGCATTTAAAACACAGGGTTTAAGACCTCCTGCTTGCAGGGCCTCAAAGGCCATTTTTAAATGTGGAAAAACATTCAAATCGGGGGCTTCAAAAGTAAATTGAGGGTATTGGGTAAAATCAAAACGGGTAAAATCATTTTCTGAGCGTTTGGGATAGGTAAGTGCATATTGTATAGGAAGTTTCATATCGGGCAAACCCAACTGGGCTTTAATGCTACCGTCTTTAAACTGAACCATACTGTGAATAATACTTTGGGGATGAACCACCACTTTAATTTGATGGGCTTGCAAATTAAAAAGCCATTTTGCTTCTATAACCTCAAGTCCTTTGTTCATTAAGCTGGCCGAATCAACGGTAATTTTAGACCCCATGCTCCAGTTGGGA
>CAWUNH010000188.1:0-3615 GCA_963923435.1 uncultured bacterium | reverse complement strand
CATAACCCAGTATAAACCATAAAATACATAAACCTAAATCAAATTTCCATTGGTATAAAAGTGAAGGAAACTGCGCATAAACATAAACCCATACCGGCAAGACTACAAACAAAATACCCGGATGAATAAAACACCCCATAACACATGAAATCATGGCCAAGCGTTTCCATGGTTTAGATTCGGGATTTTCCACCCACATAATGAGCGGTATTAAAAACCAAAAACCGGTTACAAATCCTCTGGGCAAGGAACACATAATATCATATTCAGCCGGTAAAAGCATCCAAAATCCCATCCAAATTAAGGCCGTAGTGTGTTTTTTTTGAAACAGGTAATAAAACCCCACAAAAAGGGTAAAAACAAGTTTAATGGCATGCGTTGCCAAGGGAATTGCAATAAATGGATTTTTGGTAAAGTTTCTAAAAACCAAGGCCAATAAAGATTCAAAATGGGTATTGTAATTTTGACCGTAAAAACGGGGTTCGTAAAATTTAAAGTTTGAAAAATCCTGCCAGGCCGCCCACATATAGGGCTGGTCGGAATCAATGTATTTTAAATTTAAATTTTTAAAAATCCAATAATGGCAAAACACATACCCTATACTCAATACAAAAAACAGGCCCCTTGCCCAAAATTTTGGCATTTAGGATCGGATTAGAGATTCTACCCGTTCAATAATTTTAGTTTCTAACTTCAAGGATTTTTCAAGTAATTCCTTACCAGATTGCAAAATAGATTCAACTTCTGGATGCTTGTGTAAACTTTGAGCATTGATGGTTACATTTAACCAGGCGCCACGTATTGCAGCCCTTACCGCAAGAGCCGCTACCCCTGCATCACTGGCTGAATTGGGATTGCCATGTTCACTCATGGATTCAATTGAATCAAAAACCGCATACGATTGTTTCATAACCTCGAACGGTACCTGAATGGCAAATAAGGTAGCTTTTTCAATGGCCTCTTTCCGAATTTTAACCTCTTCTGGATTGGATTTGGGGAGTTGAAAAGCCAACATCAAAGCATTAAAGGCCCGGGTGTCTTCATCGACCAATGCGCACAATTTATTTTGTAATTGAACTGCCTTTTGCGCCCAATCTGAAAAAAACTCCCAACGCTCGTCCCAACCTTTTTTATGCGCACTTAAATTGGCAACCATTGCGGAAAGCGCCGCTCCTAATGCACCCAAATAGGCAGAAACCGAACCCCCTCCGGGAGCCGGAGATTCGCTGGCTGTTAATTCTAAAAATTCTTTTAAACTAAGTTGAATTAAATTAGGTGTTTGGCCGGAATTAACCTTGTATTCAATGATGCGTTGTTCGGGTATAAATGGCGCAAGTTCGTTTAAACCCATGGTTTTAACTGCAATTTTAATGAGTTCGGTATCGGAAACCCCTATGGACCGTTGTTGTTGTTTTAAAAAGTAGCGTCCGGCATCCAGTAAAGATTGCAAAGGAACCAAACCCACCAACTCTGAACCTGTAACTCGCAAACCACGAAGTCGGGCTTTTTCACAAACTTCTTCAAAAACACGGTGTAGCGGTGTTTCATTAATATCGGTAAGGTTCATGGATATTTGAGCAATTCCATATTCCTCAATAAACCATCCTATCGCTTTTACATGCTTAAGACTTCCGGGTTGAATTTTGGGCGTTCCATCGGCATTTAATAAAGGCTTACCCGAGGGCTTATTGCCTTCCCGCATTACCCTACCCGCCTCACGCACGTCAAATGCAACGGCATTGGCACGACGGGTAGAAGTTGTGTTTAAATTTACATTGTAGGCAATTAAAAAATTTCTTGCTCCAATTACCGTTGCGCCCCGTTTAACATCCATTTCAGAGGGTCCGTAATCCGGTTTCCATTCGGGTAGTTTAATTTTTTTAAAAAAACCCTCGTATTCACCCGATCGAATGTGGGATAAATTTTTTCGATTTTGATTATCCTGTGCAGCTTCGTATAAATACACCGGTAGATTTAATTCAGTACCCACTCGTTTGGCTAATTGCTGGGCCCAACGAACCGTTTCCTCCATGCTTATACCGGAAATTGGAATTAAAGGACAAACGTCGGTAGCGCCCATGCGGGGGTGTTCACCGCGATGCTGTTGCATGTTTATAAGGGTTCCGGCCGTTCGAATCGCTCTAAAAGCAGCCTCCACAACAGCTTCCGGTGCACCAACAAATGTTACAACCGTACGGTTGGTAGCCTTGCCCGAATCTACATTTAACAACTGAACTCCATCCACCGATTGGATGGCATTGGTAATTTGTTGAATAACTTCAGGGTTTTGGCCTTCACTAAAATTAGGAACGCATTCAATGAGAGGAATTGTTTTCATATAAATTTTCTGAAATTGGATATCTTGGTTTGGCTGTAAAGTTAAGAGGAAATTGATTTCTAAATGGCAACTGAAGCGCAGCAGCAGCACCAATCATGGCAGCGTTATCTGTACAAAATTTTAAAGGCGGAACAATAACCGGTATGTTATATTCCAATTCCAGTTCTTTTGCAGCCTTTCTAAATCCACTATTGGCAGATACTCCGCCGGCTATAACCAAAGTTTTAGGTTTAAATTGCTTTAAAGCCTGATGTAAGGGATCTAATGTAATTTGAATGAGATGATTTTGGTACGATGCACAAATATCGCTCAGGTGATGTTTGATAAAATCCGGTTGGTTTTGGGAGTGTTTTAAAATAAAATTTAAAAAGTTGGTTTTTACCCCACTGTAACTAAACTGAAATGGAGCAACCCGAACTTTTGAAAATTGATACACATTGGGGTTTCCCAGTTGGGCCAGAGCATCCAATTGGGGACCACCCGGATAGGGTAAGCCTAAAACTTTGGCAGCCTTGTCAAAAGCCTCCCCAAGTGCATCGTCCATGGTTTGACCAATAATTGTGAAATCTATCGGAGAATTTACCCATATGAGTTGGGTATTGCCCCCTGAAATTAATAAACATAAGTAGGGAAATTCTGGAATTAATTTTAAATCGGCATCCTGAATCCAGGGGCTTAAAACATGTGCCTGGAGGTGATTGATTTCCATGAGGGGTTTTTCTAAAGCTAGAGAAAGGGATTTAACGAAGGATACCCCTACCAATAAACTGCCCAATAATCCGGGTCCAGATGCCACAGAAAACAAATCCACTGCATTTAAATTTATTTTTGCTTGATTTAGTACCGAATCGAGGCTACGAATAATTTGACGCTGATGATCTCGACTGGCAAGTTCCGGAACCACACCTCCATATTTAGAATGTGCGCTTTGAGAATACACGTCCATGGCAATTACCCTGCAACCCTGCATTAAGGCCACTGATGTATCGTCACAAGTGGTTTCAAAAGCTAACTGAAGAGGTGTTAAGGTATTCAAAATAAGAACATTACAATTGTAAAAATAGTAACTTTATACCATTGAACAACGTATTAAAAAACATAAAAATATACCTTAAAAAATGCTTGTTGCCATTGGTAATTACATTGGGTGTTTTTTTAATTGGCCTGTTTTTTGTTCTGTTTAATTCAAATGTTCAAACCTTTATAGTTAAACGTTTAATCCTACATTATAACCTGTCTCTTATACACATCTGACGCTGCCGACGAAGGCTTAGGTG
>CAWUNH010000187.1:0-3616 GCA_963923435.1 uncultured bacterium | reverse complement strand
TAAAATTCGATTTACAAGTTTATTTGTTATAATTTCAATTCTACTGTTAACTATATATGTATTACTAAGAAATTATTATTTTCTTAATCCTTATCTACAGCATCAAACGCATTTAAATACTATACGTGAAAATTTTTTTAATTTAGGCACTTCATTTACAACCTATATTAAGCAAGTTTTAATTACGATAAATTTATTTATTTTATACATAGGCATAACTTTTTACAATCGTTTTTACAAAAAATCTAAAATTTACAACGAATTAGTAATCATTTCAATCATGCTGTTTTCAAGTTTAATTACTGGTTTAGCAGGAGCTCTTGGAACCAATGTGGGGCGTTTGTTTTTTTTATGTACCCCGCTTTTAGTTTGTTATCTGGTTAAAGAAATCGAAATTGTTTTAAATCAAAATAATTCGAGGGAAATAAACTCAAATTAAATTTATTATCTTAAATCAACATCTTTCTTTTTTCTGATGTTCTTTTCTTTTATATTAAAGTATTCTACCAATAACGCAAAACTTAAACCGGCATACGCGTAATTTTTATTTAAATGGAGGTGTTCAAGTTTTGAAACACTAAAATTGTAGCAATCTATAATACCTTCAGCGGTTAAAATAAAGCCAATTACCAATAAAAAAGCAAGCGCGATAACTTTCATGCCTTCATGTTTATTAATAAAATCAGACACATGTTTGCTGAAAATCATCATAAAAAACATACTAATTACAACAGCGGTTACCATAATTAAAACTTCTCCACTAATGCCAACAGCTGCTAAAATACTATCAAAACTAAAAATAAAATCTATTAGTATAATTTGGAGTATAATCGAGGAGATGCTGTTTTTTTCTTTACTCTTGAACGAACGTTCATCTTCACGTGCATGAATTTTAATAGAAAGTTCATGCCAGGTTTTAATTAATAAAAACACCCCCCCACCTATTAAAATTAATCCTTTTCCGCTTATACCGTAAGGACCCACATAAAAAAGGGCATTTTTTAAATTTACAATCCAGCCAATTCCAAAAAGCATTAGTGTACGTACAAGTAAAGCAAGGCTTAAACCAAAAATTCGGGTCTTGTTTTGTTTTGATAAAGGCAGTTTTTCAACGGCAATGGAAATGAAAATAATATTGTCGATTCCTAATATAATTTCAAGAAAACTCAGGGTAATAATATCAAAAACGCCCTGCAAAGACAAAATATGTTCCCATTGCGAAGTAAACGACATGTGCAAATGTACTAATAGTCAACTAAGCGGACCTTATTATTTGAAGGTTTTTCATTATTCCGGAGTATTTGGCACGTTGCAAGGCCGATTTTTTAAACAGTTGTTTAAAGGTTGGTTCTGTTATGTTCAGCCAGTCTTTTAAATCCATGTTTAATATTGCTTCCGAGGGTTTAAATTCGGATATGGCTGTGGGTTTTTTAAACCGGTTCCAGGGGCAAACTTCTTGGCAAATATCGCATCCAAACATCCATCCTTCCATTTTTGAGCCAAATTCAGCCGGTATTTGCTCTTTTAATTCAATGGTTAAATAACTAATGCATTTTCTCGAATCCAGTATATAAGCGTTATCTAATGCTCCGGTTGGACAGGCCTCCACACAGGCAGAACAGGTTCCACATAAATCCTCGGCTCTCGAATCGGCTTCGGGTTCCAAATCGGTAATAATTTCGGTAATAAAAAAATAGGAACCGTATCCTTTTCGTATGGCATGCGTATTTTTACCAATCCAACCCAAACCTCCTCTTTGGGCCCAGGCTTTTTCCATTACCGGGGCACTGTCTATGCAAATACGTCCCTCAAAATGCCCCAGTTCTAACCTCCACGTTTCAAGGATGTGTTGCAGTTTATTTTTAAGTACAACATGATAATCTTCACCCCTGGCATAGCGGCTTATTTTAGGAAATTTAACCGGTTCGGGTGTAAAATAATTAAAAATTAAACTTATAACCGATTTAGCCCCGGGCATTAATTTTCTTGGATCGGTTCTCAAATCAAAATAACGTTCCATAAAGTGCATTTTACCATGGTAACCACCCTTTAACCAGGTTTCAAGTTTTTGCGCTTCGGGTTCCATAAATTCGGCACGTGAAATACCGCAAAAATCAGCACCTAAAGCATATGCAATCTGCTTTAATCGTTCGCTGAGCGTCTTTGAATTCACATGTAAAAATACAAATCAAATTCTTTAGAGCGTATTCGAATGATTATCCGTTTCAAGCCAATCTCCTTATATTTGTTTAAAGTGAGTAAACGCTGGATTTTAGGGGTATTAAACGTTTTATTATTGGGTATGCCGCTGGTGTTTATACCCTTTATTTACTGCTTTGATTTTAATTCCGGTATTGACATTTTTGATTCGGCCAAAGGAACCCTCTTAATGATTTGCGGCACAATACTGCTTTTCTTGTTTGGGTTTTCCCAAATACAGATAAAACCTTTTTCAATTAATGCTTACGAACGTACCGACTTTATACTTTTAATTTGGTTTGCATGGATTTTATGCTCCGTGATATTTTCAAAAGATCCTATATTGGGATTTTTTGGATATCATCACAGGAGCGGGCGTTTAGAAGGGGGATTTACCTATTTAATTTATTTTTTATGTTTCAGGTTTTCAAGAATTTATTTTAAACCCAGTTTAGTACAGGTGCAAAGATATCTTTGGATCTGCACCATTATGGTATTATATGCATTTTTACAGTACATTTTTCTTGATCCCCTGGTACATTTTAAAAATTTCAGACCAACCATTTTTTCTACTATAGGCAATCAAAATTTTTTAGGAACAATGTTACAGTTGTTGGCTTTTACCGCTCTGGCACTTTATTTTTATAAATCTAAATTTCAGTTTCTCGTTTTAGCCTATATTTTTTTTTCCGGTATTATCCTTACTCAAACCCGCAGTGTTTGGGTGTCTTCTGCAATCGGATTAATACTTAGTATTGGGTTCATGGCATTTAAATTTCGTAAAGCATACCTGCCTCTGCTCATATTGCTCATTATATTAATTGGAACAGGATTTTTATTAAACCAACGTCCCCAATGGTATAACAATACCCAATGGGCTTCAGAGTCCTTATCCGGTCGTGGCATGCAGGGTATTAAGGATGCCTCAAAGCTGTCCTTAGAAAGCGGCTCAGGACGTATTTTAATTTGGAAATTGAGTTTAACGGCAACTCAAGAACATCCTTTTTTTGGAACCGGCCCCGAACAGTTAAAGACGTATCTTAAAAGTCGTAACGATTCCATGTACACTTATTACAAGCATACCCGTGGCAAAACAATAGATAAAGCACACAATGAATTTCTTCACATTGCCGCCACACAAGGTTGGCCCGCCTTACTCTGCTATTGGATACTCTTGGGAACTTTGTTTTATAATACGCTTAGATTTAACCGCCATCCTTTTATATTAGGTATGTTATTGACCCTTGCCATGCATCTTATTCAAGCGCAATTTAACATCAGTGTAATTGCAGTAAGTCCCGTTTACTGGATTATCCTCGGCGCCCTCTACGGGCATGTAAAACAACCGGAACAAACCCATGCTTCTTGGACTTAAACGCAGTTGCTGTGTAATTTTTTTAGCAGGATTTTTTATGAG
>CAWUNH010000186.1:0-3639 GCA_963923435.1 uncultured bacterium | reverse complement strand
ATACTCCAACATGCCAAGAGGCAGCCAGCTTTTTTTTTAAAACTGAAAATAGATGAAAGGCTGAATAACGTCCAGACGAACATAATGCGAAACAATTAATATTAACAAAAACACAATCATACTAATGCCAATGGGAAACGAATTTAGTTTTTGTTTTATTTGCTTGTTTAGTAAAGCCGGAGCAACAATCCATGCAACAGCCAGACAAAAAATTAAACTCAGCGTGGTACGGGTCGAAACAAACTCTGTAAAGATGTTAAAACTCCAATCGCCCGCTACGCTGTGCTGGGCAATTTCAAGAGCCTGCAAGGCTGTTGGGGCTCTAAACAGAATCCATAACAGGCAAACCAAATGAAAGGTAAATAGGGTATAAATTATTTGAAGTCCATTTGAGTTGACAGGATTTGAGGATTTTTTAAACAGCAATTTATGCAATGCCAGTGCAATGCCATGGGCCAATCCCCAGAGTACAAATTTCCAGCTGGCTCCATGCCACAAACCTCCAACAAGCATGGTAATAATTAAAAACAAATACGTGTTTTTTGCGCCCTTTTGATTGCCGCCCAACGGTATGTAAATGTAATCTCGAAGCCAGCTGCTGAGGGACATGTGCCAACGCCTCCAAAAATCACTAATGCTAGAGGCCAAATAAGGAGTATTAAAATTTTCTTTTAATCTGAATCCCAAGAGCAAAGCAAGGCCGATGGCTATGTCCGAGTAGCCAGAAAAATCAAAATAAATTTGAAAGGCATAGGCATAAACGGAAGTGGTTGTTTCAAAACCCGTAAACGCTAAAGGCTGGGCATATACCATATCCACCCATTGGCCTAAATAGTCGGCAAGTATTAATTTTTTAAATAAGCCCTGACTTATTTTTAACAAGGCCTCATTGCATTGATGGCGGTCTGGAAATACGGTATGGGGAATTTGTGGTAAAAAATCTTTGGCTCTTACAATGGGGCCCGCCACCAAATGTGGAAAAAAAGTCATGTAAAACACATAATGTAAAAACGAGGTACTTGCGGGTATTACCGTTCGGTAAACATCAATCAAATAGCTTAACGACTGAAACGTATAAAATGAAATACCGATGGGTAAAAATAAAGACCTTGAATTAAATTGGGTTCCACAAAGTTGATTGCAGGTTTCAATAAACAATCCAGCGTACTTGAAATACAAAAGAGGACTTAAGCTTATAAGAATTGCTAAATAAAATACCAGGGTTTTAAGCGATCCTTTAAGTGTGGATATTAGCCTTGCCATGATAAAATCCACAGCAATCATTCCCATAAACAAAGCTAAAAACCAACCGCTTGATTTGTAATAAAAAAACAAACTGAACAGACTTATAAAAATTAAACTGGACCGAGAGGAAGGCTTTAAAAAGGCGTAAACAATGGCAACCAATCCAAAAACAGCCAAAAAACTGTATTCGGTAAAAAACCAGGGTTGCGATTCTGAGTACTCAAACCAGGATGCACTATGTAAAAAGTTCAGATTCAATACCCTCTGTATTTTGCGGCATTTAAAAATACTGTAATAAATCCAGTTGATTTAAAGTTGCCGGCAGGAATTTTCAGAGGCAATGGCCATACCGGTTTTTGTCCAAGCCATTTTGCAACACTATCCATCCAAATTTCATAACCTTTGAAACTGGGATGACGCTGGTCCGAAGCTCTTGGTAATTGCAACTGTGCCGAGTTAAAAAAACGATCGGAACCTGCAACCAATGCAAATGCATTAGAGATTCCATAATCGGACACCCAACTGGCGGGACCTATCCAGGCATATGGAATCTGATTAAATTTCTTTTTAAGTAAATAAGCAGCTTGAGTGCGAGCGTTTAAATCTTTTGCGTAAACTTCGTTAAGTCCTAAAATGACAATTATGTAGGTTGGTTTAAATTTAGTAATTAAAGCATCTACGGTATCAGAATAGGCAAAATTGAATACCGTGGAACTGTTCCATTCAATAACTCCGATAAGTTTATGGCCATTGAAAGTGCAATATTTGGATAATGGAAATTTAAAACCTCCAACTTCAGAATCTCCCATTAATAAAATTCGGTGTTTTAGGGTGTCGGAATAAGCAGTAACCGTATCAGGAATGTTTTGAAATTCTTCAAAGTTCCAAACATTGTTAACCCAGGTTAGAGGTTTTTGGGTAAAAACCTTTTGGTCAGGCGTTAAAATTTTACGTGGTTTGAGGTATGGCGAAAGTGTAATTTTAAAGCTTGATAAATCAGTGGTTGTTCTTACCAAGGTGGGTTCAAACACAAAAAAAACAATCAATGCGCTAAATCCAATAAAAAAACCGCATATAATTAGTTCTTTACGCACAAACATCAAAATTAATTTTTTTAAGGAAGCTAACGAAAGATCCTATATACAAATTGAATTTCAGGCTTGATATATCAATTATATTTGCAGTCTGGCGCCGTAGTTCAATGGATAGAATAGAAGTTTCCTAAACTTTTGATACAGGTTCGATTCCTGTCGGAGCCACAAGGAGCATCCCCTCAGTTTAACTAATTGTTTAATCGCAGGCTATGCATTGTTACAAACAAGATTTTAAAATTACATTCATGTTGTTTTAATAAGATTAGGCCTACATATCTAGGGTTTATTGAAGTCTAATATTAAATTTCAGTTAGGGCGCCTTCATTAATTGATTTTGCATTCCAGGTTGTCAATTAAACGAACACCGTCTAAAGAGCAGGCCAGCAATAAAACGGTATTGGAAAGAGAGGGATTTACAGGCAATGGATTTAAAGAATGGGCCTCTCTAAATTCTGCATAATGGACTTCAAAATCCAATGCAGATAAGTCGTGTTTTAATAGTTCAATGCTTTTGGAATATCCGTTTTTTTCAAGCATTTGGCAGGTGTTTTGCATGCAACGGTACATGTTCGCAGCATGCTGTCTTCGTTCCGGTTTTAAGCGGCTGTTTCGGGAACTCATGGCTAAACCCGAGGCTTCTCTGACAATGGGACAGGCCATGAGCTCAATAGGTAAATTAAGGGTATGTATCAGCTGTCTGACAACGGCCACCTGCTGGTAGTCTTTTAATCCAAAATAAGCCTTTTTAGGTTTAATGAGTTTAAATAAATATTCAATAATCCGGCAAACTCCCGTAAAATGTCCCGGTCGGTCGGCACCTTCCATAACCGTATCCAAAAACCCCAAATCCGTCCATGCCTGGCAAGAACTTAAATCCAGCTCCAGTTCGGGCATCCAAACAACATTACAGCCCCAGGTTTGCAAACGTTCAATATCGGCTTGTGGAGTTCGCGGATATTTTTGCAAATCCAGAGAATTGGTAAACTGCAGGGGATTTACATAAATGGTGCAAATGGTAAGACGGTGTGCATGTACCGATTTTTGAACTAAACTGCCATGACCTTCATGAAGGGCTCCCATGGTAGGAACCAAACCAATGTCCGAATCTGAGTGAACTGCTAGATAATCAGCGAGTTCCAAGGGATTTTTTAAGATTAACATGTATTGGCAATCAAAGCTACAACATGTACGCCAAAAACCATAAATTTTTAGTACATTCGCGTAACATTAAAAGACGGATTGCGCATGAAGAAAGCCAGAGTATTATTTGTTTCTCAAGACATAACTCCTTATCTAGACG
>CAWUNH010000185.1:0-3656 GCA_963923435.1 uncultured bacterium | reverse complement strand
GGTAAATATACCATTAATTGGATTTTAGAATCCATAAAATTAATTGTGTTAGTTTCAATATTTGGTTTTTCAAACATAAAACACCCTTTTTATTTAGGTGTTACAGATATAAACTACAATACTCCATCAAAACGTTTTGAAATTAACATAAAGCTTTTTGCCAATGACATGGAATCAGTTGTTTCAAAAGAGTTTAATGCCAAATGTGATTTTTTAAATGGAAACCAGGCAGAAAACAATTTAGTTTTAAAAAAATGGATACCCTTGCATTTTAAAATGTATAATCAAAATTTATCTTTAAAAATTAATTATATAGGTTATGAAATTCAGGATGAGCTTTGCTGGATTTACTTGGAAACTGAACCGCTTGAAAAGGAAGTAAAAAATATAAAAGTGCATCAAAATATGATGTATAATTTTATTAAGGAACAAATGCATATTGTTTCTTTTAGTTATTTAAATAATACCAATTCTTTAAAAAAAATTAATCCGGAATTTAAATTTGAATTTTAAAGCTTTGCGGTTTTTTAACAATTTATTTAAAACAAAGTTTAAAAAATTGTTACATCTTAGCTTCATGAGAGCTCTTCTGTTAATTGTATTATGGTGCTACGGCTCTTATAAACTTTCCGCACAAATAAATTTCGAATCTGTTGACCCCTCGATTTTAATAGATTTGAATTGGAATAATAAACCTTCTCACGACATTTACAAGGATTGGAACAATCATGTTTTAAATCCATATCCGGGTATTCAATCGTATTTAGGAGACACTATAACACTCAAGTTAATTTCCGATTCATCCTGTAGCTTTTCCAAACCCTGTGCTGGACAAATCACTTCGGGATTCGGATGGCGATCAGGTTCTGCGCATGTTGGTATTGATTTAGATCTTGAAACCGGTGATACTGTGGTAAGCGCATTCGATGGTGTTGTTCGAATGGCGGAGTGGATTACGGGATATGGAAATTGCGTTGTAATTCGGCATTTTAATGGTTTGGAATCCTTATACGGGCATCTTTCCAAACTCTTGGTTATTCCTGGTCAGCATATAAATTCCGGAAACTTTATTGGTTTAGGAGGTAATACAGGTTATTCGTTTGGAAGTCATCTGCATTTTGAACTGCGTATTTTGGGACGGCCCATTGATGCCAGAGATTTTATTGATTTCAATAGTGGAAATTTAAAAGACCCATTTTTAAAATTATCAAAAATCGAATTTGAAAAACGCTACGGAACAAGTGCAATTCGAAAGAAAATTATTAAAAGCAGTTTTAAAAAACGTAAAAAACGTAAACGAAAAAAAACTTCTACCATTCGTAGCAGAAAACAAACCTTACTTCAAAAATCAAAAACTATAGTAAAATCTAAAAGCCGCTCCAATTCTAATAAACAAGAAACAACGGTAGTTAAAAAATCTAAATCCAAAACCCTGGCATCTAAGAAGTCTAAAAAGGTAAAGTCGAGTTCAAAAAAATCAGTTAAAACGAGCAAATAAGTGTTGGGCCATTTCAGTGGCTCTTTCTAATGCTTTTATATTGATATCAACGGAAATTTGATGTTGTTTTAGGCAGTTAACAAGGTTTAAGGTATCTAGGTTGCCTGTTAATGAATGGGAGGCCATTGGGCATCCACCAAAACCTAAAAGTGCAGAATCCCATTGTAAACAACCGGCTTGTATACCGGCAATAAGTTTAGCAGAAACATCTTCTGGATTGGCATGCAAATGCAATGAAATGTTTAACTCCGAATGCATCTTTTTAATGTGGCTGTACAAGTTTATAATTTGTTCTGGATTTGCATGGCCCGTGGTATCGGCCAAAGCAATTTCGGTAACTCCGAGTTCTTTAATTTTACAAATCCAGTCGGCTACCATTTGATTTGACCAGGGGTCTCCGTACGGATTTCCAAAAGCCATGGAAATGTATACGCGCAGAGTTCGCTGTTCCGATTGGGTCATTTTATAAATTTCTTGCAATCGCATAAACGACTCTTCCATTCCGGAACGGGTATTGCGTATTTGAAAGGTTTCTGAAATTGAAAATGGAAATCCTAACACCTTAATGGATTTAAATTTTAAAGCATCCTCTGCGCCTCTTAAATTGGCAATTATGGCTAACAAACGCGTATTTGTTTCCATTAAATCGGGAACCAAATCTTTGGTATCGGCCATTTGAGGAATGGCTGCAGCAGATACAAAACTTCCAAAATCAAGTGTATGAAAACCAACTTCTAACAAAGCATTTAAGTAGTCGCGTTTTAATGCGGTTGGAATAAACGATTTTATACCCTGCATGGCATCTCGTGGACATTCGGTAATTTCAGCAAGTGTCATAAGCGGGAATCTGATAAAATGGTTTTAATTAGTTGTGGGCCTTGGTAAATAAATCCGGTATACAATTGTATTAAATCGGCTCCGGCCTTAAATTTTTCAACGGCGTCTTCTGCGCTCATTATTCCGCCAACGCCAATAATAATGCGGTGTTTAGAGAGCTTGGACCGAAGGTAGGAAATGCGTTCGTTGCTTAAAGATGTTATGGGAGCTCCGCTCAGTCCTCCGTTTCCTATACGATTAATTACATCGGCTGCAGATTTAAGTCCGGTCCTTTGAACGGTGGTATTGCAGGCAACAACCCCTTCCCAATTAAATAATTCAATCAAATCCACAATTGCGTTTAATTGATCGGTATTTAAATCAGGAGCAATTTTAAGCAGTTTTGGGGTAGTGGATTTTAATTCAAGCGAACGCTGGTTAAGAGCCTGCATTAAATGATACAGGTGTTCCCGGTCCTGAAGTTCTCTTAAGTTTGGTGTATTGGGGGACGATACGTTAACCACTATATAATCGGCCAGATTATAAAATTGATCAAAACACAGAACATAGTCCTCAATGGCTTTTTCAATGGGAGTATCTTTATTTTTGCCAATATTAACTCCAACAATTAAATTTTTTGGTTTTTCTTTTTTAAGCCGTTGATAAATAACCTCCATGCCTTCATTGTTAAAACCCATACGATTAATTAGAGCAAGGTCTTGTATAAGGCGAAACAAACGGGGTTTGGAATTACCATATTGAGGTCTTGGTGTAACCGTTCCAATTTCTACAAAACCAAAACCTAAATTTTTCCAAGCATCCATTGCAATTCCATTTTTATCCAAACCTGCAGCTAAACCCAAGCGGTTGGTAAATTTAAGGTTCATTACAAGCGAATGATTTTTTCGACTTTGGTATTTAAATCCAAATCCTTTGCTTAATCGCAGCAACATCATCGTCCAATGATGTGCTGTTTCGGCATCCATCAAAAACAAAAGCTTTTTTATAAACCGGTACATCCTTAGGCCATTATTTAAACAATAATACTCATATATTTGATTCGTGAAAAGCTTGTATATACTTTGTTTTCAACTGATTTTGGTTTCCTGTTTACCTACCAACGAAGAAAAAGCCCGACAGGAACAACGTATCTTAGATTCCATAACCGATGTAAAAGAGCGCGATGCGCTTCGTGCCAAGCATTTTAACGATTCAGTAAAATTACTGCAGCTTCGTTTAAATGTTAAACAAGACAGCATTTTTCGTGCCAATCAGCACAGCGACAGTTTAAGTAAAATATCAAAAAGTAAAAAGAAACCATCTCCTTCTAAACGAAAAAAGA
>CAWUNH010000184.1:0-3679 GCA_963923435.1 uncultured bacterium | reverse complement strand
ATGACCTTATAATGCCACAAAATCCATTTATAAAATTTGGTTTTATGGCTTTTCAGATGCTTGCAGTTATACTTGTGTTTACGTGGCTGGGACAAAAGAGTTGTCATGTATTTAATTACAGTTTAAAAACCGGCTGGATAATTGGATCCTTGACCGGTACGGTCATTTCCATTGTTCTAACACTAAGACAGCTCAAATGAAACGTATAACGTACATTCTTTTACCCTTACTGTTTGGAATTTACACCTACCGTTACCATAATTTATATTTTAACCTTGTACTGTGTTTAGTGTTGTTTTTCACACTTTTAAATGCTTCAGATTGGTTTATTACCCATCGAATGGTAAAACAAAAAGGCCTACAAACCAAATTTTTAATTTTAAGTCTTTCGCTTCGTTTTATTTTAGCATTGTATGGGGTTGTATTAATTAAAAAATATTTTTACCCAAAACATTTAAAGCCTTTATGGCTTATTTTGTTTTTTTTTGGGTATTATCTAATTCTTCGATTGTTTATAAAACCAAACATTAAAAATTAACGAAGTGCCCGGTAGGTTTCGTTGTTTTTTAATGGCGGCATTTTATTTAAAAATCCGCTGTAAAGAACCTGTCCGCCGCGTTTTCCGCCTTCCGGTCCCATATCAATAATGTATTCTGCCGATTTAATAATGTCGGTATTATGTTCAATGACCAATACCGTATTTCCACCCTCAATAAAACGTTTTAATACCTGAAGCAATTGACGAATGTCTTCAAAGTGTAAACCGGTGCTGGGTTCATCTAAAATATACATTGTTTTACCGGTGTTTCGTTTAGCCAGTTCGGTGGCTAATTTAACACGCTGTGCTTCACCTCCACTAAGGGTTGTAGCCGGTTGTCCAAGTTTTATATAACCCAATCCTACATCGCAGATTGCCTGTAATTTAATTCGAATGGCTGGATAGGATTCAAATAAAACAAGCGCCTCAGAAATGGTAGAATTTAAAACATCGGCAATGGATTTTCCTTTATATCGAACGGACAGGGTGTCTTTTACATAGCGTTGACCACGGCATACCGAACAGGTAACTAATACATCGGGTAAAAATTTCATTTCAATAGTATTTAGTCCTGCTCCACCACAAGATTCGCATCGACCTCCTTTTACATTAAATGAAAAACGTCCTGCCGTAAAGCCCTTAAGCTTGGAATCGGGTAATGCTGCAAACACATTTCTGATATCAGTAAAAACCCCGGTATACGTTGCAGGATTGCTTCGGGGGGTTCGCCCGATGGGTTTTTGATCAACATTAATTACTTTATCAATCGCTTCTATACCCAGTACCTCCTTGTAGGGTAAAATGGGATGTTCCGAACGATGGCAATGTTTTGCAAGTATTGGATACAGGGTTTCATTAATTAATGAACTTTTTCCGCTTCCGCTTAATCCGGTAATTACCGTAAAAACACCCAGTGGAATGGAAACCGATACGTTTTTTAAGTTATGTCCGGTACATCCTGTTAAAGTAAGATAAGAGCGTTCTTTAGTTTTTAGAGATAAAATTGGATCTGACACTTTAATTTCTTGGTTTAAATATTGAGCGGTTAATGAATTAGATTTCGATAAGGCTTGATAGGAACCTATACCGATAACCTTACCTCCATGAATGCCCGCTCCAGGTCCAATATCAATAATATAATCGGATTCCATCATGATTTCACGATCGTGTTCCACTACTAAAACGGTATTGCCTAAATCACGTAATTGTTTTAATGAAGCAATTAGTTTTTGATTATCCCTTGCGTGCAGTCCGATACTGGGCTCGTCTAATATATACAAGACACCAACCAACTGAGATCCCATTTGAGCTGCCAAACGAATTCGTTGCGATTCTCCTCCACTCAGGGTTTGTGAGGACAATTGCAGTTGCAGATAATCTAAACCAACGTTTAATAAAAAACCCACACGCTGATTTAACTCTTTAAACAATTCGAAAGAAATATTCTGTTGTACCGCATTTAATTGTTGTGGAGTTTTTTGAATCCATTTGGATAATTCTTCAAAATCCATTCGACTGAGATCCGAAATATTGGCCCCATTAACAAAATACAGGAGTGCTTCGGCTTTTAAACGCGTTCCTTTGCAGGTTGTGCAGGTAGAGGGATCTTTCAGTTGCATCCAAATAGAGTCTTCTTCTGCTTCAGCACCTGTAGCATCTTCCCAAAAATGGGTTAATCCTTTAAAACCGTTTCCTTTATGTTCCGAAGCACCAAAAAGTAAATACTTTTTAAAAGTGTCTGAATATTCCGATTGCGGACTCAACCAGGTGTAACCAAATTTTTTTAATACAGAATCTATTTCTTTTTGTAAGGGTTTGGGAATATCGTTTCGTTTATTGTACACACAACAAGCACCGTTTTCAAACGATTTAGAAGGATCGTTAAATATTTTGGAAAGGTTCCATTGGTACTTGACTCCAAGACCCAAACAGTCTGGGCAATAACCGTAGGGAGAATTATATGAAAACAAATTGGGAGAAGGCGCATCAAAACTAATTCCAGATTGTGTGCACATCCAGTGAATGCTCAAATAATTGGGCAAACTTGAGGATTCGGTTAAAATTAATAAGGTTCCATTTCCCTGTTTAAGGGCCAATTCTACCGATTGAAACACACGATCCTGATGTTGTTTTGTAATTTCAACACGGTCAATTACCAGTTCTATGTCATGAATTTTATACCGGTCCAATTGAATATTGCTTTCCAAATCAATTAGCTTACCATCTATTCGTGCACGTAAAAACCCTTTTTTTCTAAAATTATCTAAAAGCTCACGATAATGTCCTTTTCGAGAACGAACAACCGGAGCAAGCAAAGTAATTTTTTGATTTAAATACGAACTTAAAATATGCGTTTTAATTTCGTGATTCGAAAATCGCTGCATCGGTTTTCCGGTTGCAGGAGAAACGGGTTGACCAATTCGGGCAAACAACAACCTTAAAAAATCATAAATTTCGGTAATCGTTCCTACCGTTGAACGAGGATTGGAAGAAACCGTTTTTTGCTCTATGGCAATAACAGGGCTTAAACCGGTAATTTGATCTACATTGGGACGTTTTAGAGTGCCTAAAAAATTTCGAGCATAGGCAGAAAAAGTTTCTAAATACCTTCGCTGCCCCTCAGCATAGAGCGTATCGAATGCCAATGACGATTTACCACTGCCGCTCAAACCGGTAATTACAACCAATTTGTTTCTTGGAATTCGAAGCGAAATGTTTTTTAAATTATGTTCTCTGGCACCTTGAATAACAATATCATCCGAAAGGGTATTCATTAAAAAATTAATTTATTTGTTATGCCCTTGGAAGAACAATCGTAGTACATTAAAATCGCAACAAAAGTCCAGAATGGAAAAGATAATTTGTCTGTATCTAAAAAATTATTAAAAAAACCATGCACCATGTAGGTTACCACCCCCAAAAATATGCTGAGAACTAAAAATTGATGTTCCTGATTAATGGAATTGTAATACACTCTAAATCCCATTTGTAAAATCAAGTAAAAAACAATTAGCATAAAAAATAATCCAGGCCAGCCCTGTTCTGCCAGAGGACCTAAATACTCGCTGTGCGCATTACCGTTATCTCCAAAATTGGTACTGATAATAGTGAGTTGATCGCTGCGTTGAAAGGGCGCATACT
>CAWUNH010000183.1:0-3696 GCA_963923435.1 uncultured bacterium | reverse complement strand
CATTATTAACAGCACAGTGTTGCCTCCCTGTTTTATTGGAGAAGGGGCTCGTTTAGAAAATGCAATTATTGGTCCGCATGTAAGTATTGGAGCCTTCTCGTGCATTGAAAACGCAATCGTTCAAAACTCTATTATCCAAAAACATGCAGAGCTCTCGCAGGTTATTTTAAAGGACAGCATCGTGGGTAATCACGCAAAAATTAAGGGTTTTTCAAGTGAAGTAAACTGTAGTGATTATTCAGAGCAAAGCATATAAATTTCGGTTATTATCTTTTTTAACCGGATTAGCATTGCTCTTTAGCCAATGCAATATCTTTAAGCAACAGAATGCGGTTAGCCCACAGGCATTGAAAGAATTGTTATTAAACGGAGTTTCCATGCGTCTACTGGAACAAAACCCAAGCTCTGTTGAATTTTTAGAGGCCGGCCTGTCTGCTGATTTTTTTAACCCTCAGTTTCATTACGAATTAGCCCGTTTGCGACGGCAAATGAATCAGCCCGAAGCGGCATGGCGTCATGCTCAAATGGCCTATCGTCTAAAACCCACAGAAAAACAATATGCCTATTGCTATGCCGACTATCTACAGGATAATAAAAACAAACTTCGTTTTTTAGAGGAGGCCTGTAAGCGTTTTCCAAACGACGTGAAATTTAGAGACAATCTTTTAAGTCAATACATCCAATTAAAGAGCTATTCGCAGGGTTTGCGTTTGTGTAAAACCTGGCTACAACACAATCCGCCCGATCCAACCGTTTTGCTGTCTCAATCACTTTTTTTAAAACAAAATCATCAAAACCATGATGCAGTATTGGTGCTAAAACAGGCCGAAGGCTTGTTTCCAAATCATTTAGACGTATTAAATGCTTTGGCCGATGGGTATGAACAACAAAACGATACAGACAATTTAGTTCGAGTATGTTCCAGGCTGGTAATCCTGAATCCCAAAAACACGCCGGCATATGGAGTATTGATATTACAGGCGTTAAAAACCCAACAATTTAATTTAGCAAAGCATTATTACGCTTTGTTTTTAACTTGCTGCGATCAGAAAGATTGGAAGTTTTTACTTGCATCTTTAAGTGAGAAAGTGTCGAAACAAGAGTTATTAAACGAATGGATTTTACCTAATATTCCATTTATCCAAACGAATGAATTAAAATTTGAAATGCAAAAAAAAGCCATTGAATTAGGAATTTCCAATTCCAAAAAAATACAATGGATGTACCAAAATCAATTGGGGCCTCAACTATGCCTTTCTATTTTAGACGATGAATTAAAAAGTCAACAATGGGACTCCCTAAATCGGCATGCGCGTTGGATCTATTTATTATATCCCGAGTTACAGGCAACACGTTTTTATTTGTTACGGTCTGGATTTATGTTAAACGACGTCCAGCAAACGCAGAAACTGTTAATGGAAAGTTCACGGGAAATTTGGGAATTAAGCCAGCCCCGTAAAACCGAGTATTTTTTATGGCAAACCGTGCAATCTATAATACTGTCCGATACATCGTCTTGGAAAAACAATTTAAAATTATTTAAACAATTGGAACCCGAACATTCCATCGCCTTTTTAATGGAATCCTGGTTGCAGTATAAAATACATCCTCAATCTACTTTTACGCAACCGGCAATTTATGCCTTAAACCTTTGGGACCGATCTTCTTGGAACGAACCCTATAACATTGCATTAGAGGTATTAAAAAAGCAAGAGGGCTTTAAGCCCTTTACTGAACAAAACTTAATTCGGTTTGATGATCCTATCCTAAAATTAAAATGGCAAAATCTGTTTAAGCAATGAGCTCATCAAAAACCTTACATTCTAAATTTGTTAATGTATTATATTTAATTCTAATTACATCCATAGCCTTAATTTTTAATGCCTGTAATCTTTTACAAGGCACACGAGCCAACAAAGAAAAAACTTTACCCGACAGCATTATTGTAGGCGCAAAATGCAATTTAGTTTGGTTAAAGGAACAAAAGCTATCAAAGTTGATAGCAGAACATGAATTTAAAACAACGCCCCTTCAATGCAAAGCCAATGTATACATACAAACCGAAACCGACCAATTTGATTTAGATGTAAAAATCCGCTGGATTCCCGACAGCACCATGTGGATTCATGTACAATACGCATTGGGAATTGATATTGCTAAACTATGGGTAAGCCGAGATTCGGTTGTAATGATAAATTACATTAATAAATCGTTTATAAGGGAAGATGTCTCGGAATTAAACCGCTGGCTTAACACCGAACTTGATTTTGATTTATTACAATCTTTATTGTTTGGCAACAGCGCGGCCTATAACGATGATCAAAACCGACTGCACGCTTTTGTAAACCGAGATTCTTGCACGTATATGCTGAGCACCGAACGTAAACGTAAATGGAAAAAAATAAACTCAGGAAATTTAACACCCTACACCTTTTTTCAAATACTCACCATTAATCATTCCAGTTTTAAAATCGTTAAAAACGAATTGCAAGACCCCAAAACCCAGCGCAGTCTTAAAATCACATATTCTGAGTTTAAAAATTATCAACTCAATTTTGCACCGCAACATGTTGATATTGAGATGGCCTCTCCCAAATTATTGCATATTAAAATTGATTATGTTCGTATGGAGCCACTGGATGGTAATTTAAAATTGCTAACGGTCCCTAAAGGTTATGAACGGGTTTATCCAAACATACAAAATTAGTTTTTTTATACTGACTTTTATTTTTTTGTATTGTGGGCTTTTCTCTCAAAACAATACGGGTGGAAACAAATCGGCATTAGAGGAAAAACGCGCCAAGCTAAATGCAGAAATTGAACAACTGAATCTACAGGTTCAGCAGATTAAAAAAAATAAAAAACATTCTTTAAGTGAAATTGTTGCTTTGAATTTAAAAATTGAAAAACGTAATGCTTTATTGCAGAATTTATCCGAACAGTTATCTCAACTAAACGCCGATATGCAGCAAAATAAGGCAGAAGAACAAAGGTTAATAAAGCAATACAATCGAATAAGAATCGCGTATATCCAATCTTTACGAATTGCACAAAAAGAAAATAAAAAATTTAGCTACCTGGGCTTTGTAATCCATTCCAATTCTTTTAATCAATCGGTAAAACGCTATAAATATCTACAACAACTCTCTGAAATACGAAAAAAACAGGCAGAAATTTTAAAACGAACAAGATTGGAAATTAATAAAACGATGGATGTGATACATCTTCAAATTGGTGAAAAGGAAAAAATTAAAATTACCGAAGAGCAGGAAAAACAAAAATTAAATTTTGAAAAAAACACCAAGCAACGCACACTTTCAGAACTCCAGAAAAAAGAAAAAAACATTAAAAAAGAATTGGATCAAAAACGAAAAACGGCGCTTAAACTCCAAAATGAAATTAAGCGGCTGATCGAACGCGAACTTAGTAAACGAATTAAAACAGAGCCATCCAGCCCCGATAAGTCCGGTCAAAAAGAAATTAAAAAAGTACCTTTACGCGAAATACTTGATGCCAATGAAATTGCCCTAGGTAAGGAGTTTATTTCCAATAAAGGAATTTTACCATGGCCCGTTGAACGCGGTATTGTTTGCGAACGCTTTGGCACCCATGAACATCCGGCCATAAAAGGCTTTATGTTAACCAATAACGGTGTAGAACTTTGCGTAGCTGAAGGTGTTCAGGCAAGGGCCGTGT
>CAWUNH010000182.1:0-3696 GCA_963923435.1 uncultured bacterium | reverse complement strand
GCTGGCACGAACCCACCCCTTATGCTTCTAAAACACCATTACCCCTATCGGAACAGCACTTACAGCACGTATCTCTTGTTACCAAAAACAATTGGGAATACACCCCTGCTTTAAGCCACCGTTTAACGGCATCTACAAACCGCTTGTTTGTAAAATTTTGTTTAAAACGACATGAAATAAAAGCCGGTTCCAGCACAAAGGCCATGCTTTGCATTATTATAAAACGTCCCGGTCAGGACAATCCTCTTGCGTATACTCAAACGCTGTTAAATGAAACGCCAAACGATCCATTGAATGCAGAATACCGTTACTCTCAATCTGTATGCGGAGATTTTAAAACCGGCGATACGGTTGCCACGTATATTTGGAATCCCCAAAAAACCAATTTCAGTCTTTCAGAATTTATTGTATCCTTTTATTCTTATGCCTATGACATCTCCTAAAACAAGCCCTTTACTTTCCATTCAACAGCTGCATGCAGGCATTGAGGGAAAGTCGATTTTAAAAGGAATTAATTTAGAAATTAAGCCGGGCGAAGTGCATGCCGTAATGGGACCCAATGGTTCGGGAAAATCAACTCTGTCCAGTGTTTTGGCCGGTCATCCCAGTTATACGGTTACCGAGGGGGCCGTGCAGTTTAATGGAAAAGATTTACTGGAAATGGATCCCGAAGTGCGCGCGCGCGAAGGTTTGTTTTTAGCCTTTCAATATCCGGTTGAATTACCGGGTGTAAGTATGGTAAATTTTATGAAAACGGCCCTTCAGGAGCAATACCGTCATCGCCAGCAGGAGCCTTTAAATGCCAAAGATTTTTTAGCCTACCAAAAGCAAAAACAAACCGAAACACAACTGGACTCTAAAATTGTTGGCAGATCGGTAAACGAAGGATTCAGCGGGGGCGAAAAAAAGCGAAACGAAGTTTATCAAATGGCCATGTTGCAGCCCAAATTGGCTATTTTAGATGAAACCGACTCGGGCCTGGACATTGATGCGCTTAAAATTGTGGCCCAAGGTGTAAATGCATTGCGTTCGGCCGAACGTTCGTTTTTAGTTATTACGCACTACCAACGATTATTGGATTACATCGTGCCAGACGTTGTTCATGTATTGTATAATGGAGTTATTGTTCAGAGCGGAGACCGTAACCTGGCACTCGAACTGGAAACACACGGTTACGATCCAATTAAATTGAAGCATTCATGAGCCAAAGTTTAAAGGATATCAGCCAACACCTTACTGATACTTTGCAAAATCAAGACAACAAGGTTTCTTACCTTAGTAATTCGGTTTTGTCGCAATGCCTTCAGGTATTGAGTCACGAATCCATACCAGATTCTAAATCCGAAGCCTATAAGTACTGTCCTTTAAATCAGGTATTGCGCAAACCCGTTTTAGAACTAAAACAGGGGTTTAAAGAACACGTTGCCGAAGCGGTGCAAATTACATCCGATTTGGTATTGTACTGGAACAACGGACGTATCGAAATTCCAGAGCGTATACCACAGGGGCTATCAATTTTTAAATTTTCAGATCAAAAGTCAATCAATTTAGATTTTACTTCGGAACCAACTTTTTTAGAAGCGCTGAATGTTACGTTTCCTCAGGACAGTCTTCAAATTGATGTTTTAGCGGACGCACCCCCGAAACTTCGCATTTTTATTAAATATTCTCAGCATTGCAATTCAAGTTCTTGGATAAACATACGCTTGCATGTTACTATAAGCCAGGGTAAACAAGTCGAATGCATAGAAGAATTTTCAGAAACACAGGGAGCCAATTGCACCCTTAATTTTTTTGCAAGGTATACGCTAAAACAAAATGCCAGCCTGAATCATTTGATTGTTCAAGAGAGCGGAAGCAAATCCATTCAACTGCAAGACCGAAGGGTTATTTTGGATTCTCATTCCAATTATACTGGATTTACCTGCAGCGCCCGTACTTCGCTGGCCCGATTTGACCATACCATTGAATTTAATGGCGATTTGGCCCAGGGAACATTACGGGGTTTAAGTTTGGTGCATTCAAATGAACTGACCGATCACCACACCAAAATGATTCATAGGGTTCCCAACACCCAAAGCCATCAAATTTATAAAAGCCTGGTTTGGAACAAAGCCAATTCTGTGTTTAATGGCATTATTCATGTATTGCCGCAAGCTCAAAAAACAGACGCGTATCAAAGCAGTAAAAACATGTTAATTGGGGACGATGCACAGTGCAATGTTAAACCCCAACTGGAAATTTTTGCTAACGATGTTAAATGTTCTCACGGTACTTCGACCGGACATGTTGACCCTCAGGCCTTATTTTACTTACAAAGTCGGGGAATTGGAAAATCCGAAGCTACCCGTTTGCTACAGGATGCATTTGCTGCAGAATTAATTGAAACTGTTTCAGCCGATGATATTCGTACTTGGTTACAAGAAAAATTACAAGGCTCATGGCTGCAATAAACGAAATTCGCAACGCATTTCCATATTTTTCCCAGGGCCCGGGTGCCCGTGGCTATGTTTATTTAGATAACGCGGCCACCACCCAAAAACCCCAGGAGGTGTTAAATGCGATGAACGATTATTACATTCATAATTGTGCCAATATTCATCGAGGGGTTCATCAATTAAGTCAATCGGCCAGTCACTTGTATGAAACAGCCCGCACAAGCATTGCAAATTTTTTTGGAGCAGGCAATCCACAGCAAATTATTTTCACTTCAGGGGCAACCGAAAGTTTAAATTTAATATGTCAGGGACTTTCAAAATGCCATTTAAAAGCAGGCGACACGGTTATGTTAAGTGTTTTAGAACACCATTCCAATATATTGCCTTGGCAGGAATGGGCTTTGGCCAATAACGGAACATTAAAAACCTTGCCTTTAAACGAGCGTTTTGAGGTGGACTGGGAAACACTGGAGGCCAGTTTTAAATCCGGTATAGCCCTTTTATCGGTAACTGCAATTTCCAACACATTGGGCGTTTGCTTGCCAATAAACGAGCTCATCGCTCTAGCACGGCGCTATCAAGTTCCGGTATGTATAGATGCCTCTCAAATGGCGGGGCATCAAAAAATGCATTTGGATCAACTGCAACCCGACTTTATGGTTTGCAGTGCGCACAAACTTTATGGTCCAACCGGAGTGGGTTTGCTTTACATGGCAACCCCCTGGTTAAATCGATTACCGGTTGTAAAAACCGGAGGTGGAGCCATTACAAGTGTTGCTTGGGAACATACCGTATATGCCGACGGAGCCCTGAGGTATGAGGCCGGAACACCCCACATTGCAGGGGTTATAGGTTTTGCTGCCGCACTCCAGTTATTAGACCAGTGGTTGCAATCAGACACAGAACAACAGGAACAGGCCTGCTTACAATTACTGGAGCAAGAGCTTTGTGCCTTGCCCGAGGTATGTGTTTACGCTCCCGGCCTAAAAAAAACAGGTTCTTTATCGTTTAATCTTAAGCGTCACCATGCTTACGATGTAGGGATGTTTTTAGATCAGTATCGTATTGCCGTACGAACGGGCCACCACTGTACCCAGCCCCTAATGCATCATATGGGCCTTTCCGGAACGCTGCGGGCTTCTGTAGGTGTTTATACCGCACCCGAAGACATTGAAATGTTAATTGCAGCACTTAAAAAAACCATACTTCATTTGAATAAATACCATGACTGATTCTGTATCGGATATTGAACAAGCCA
>CAWUNH010000181.1:0-3705 GCA_963923435.1 uncultured bacterium | reverse complement strand
ACTCCAAACCGTTTTTAATGAACCGCCCTGAGCACCGATACCGGGTATTAGAAAAAAATGAAACGGAAACAATGTGCGCAAGTTTTTTAAATGTTCTGACTGAGTTGCCCCTACAACAAACATCAGATTGTCGGGAGTGCCCCAGCTTGCTACTTTTTTCATTACCTCCACATACAAAGGACCCGAGGGCGTGTTCATTCGCTGAAAATCATCGGCTCCGGGGTTGCTGGTTAAACCCAATACAATGGCCCATTTTCCGGGATGCGACAAAAAAGGTTCTACCGAATCCCTTCCCATGTAGGGTGAAACGGTTACCGCATCGGCGTTCCATTTTTTAAAAAAAGCCTGTGCATACATGGCTCCGGTATTTCCTATATCACCACGCTTGGCATCGGCGATGATAAAATGCTGGGAATAATTGGCATGTAAATAATGCATGGTTTTATCGAGGCTTTCAATTCCGGTTAAACCGTATGCCTCGTAAAAAGCTGTGTTGGGTTTAAAGGCAACACAATATGGTGCCGTGGCGTCAATAATGGCTTTATTAAATTCAAAAATCGGATCTTCTTCGTCACGAAGATGTTGCGGAATTTTATCAAAAACAGGATCTAATCCAACACACAAAACACTTTTTTTGGAATGGATGTGCTGAATTAACGCAGGTCGGTTCATAAGCCAAGAATCATTTCTAAGGATAAATCTATTAAATGCTTGGTATCTGACATAACATTTTTACTAAATGTTTTCGTATACCGGTTACCAACCACAACACAAATGGACAAGGGCTGATGTCCCAGAGCGCTGCCTAAAAAATACAAAACAGAGGTTTCCATCTCAAAATTTACAATGGACAGTCCTTTATGCCGCGCAGCTGGTAAAAGGTTTAAAAAAGATTCATGACTTAGGGAAAGCCTTAATTGGCGTCCCTGGGGCGCATAAAATCCAGGTGCGGTAAGTGTGATGCCCTGCGGCCAGGATTGAACTTTGGACAACAACATTGAATCTGCGCGCACCGCATAGGGTGTTGGCCAATTTGCCGGGCATTGCAATTGCTGTTTTAAATCCAAAGCGCATTCCATATCCAAGCATGAGGTGCTTTGATAAAAACTGCTTAAGCCATCCAAACCCAATGCTACAGCACTGACTAAAAGCGTTCCTGGATCATGCTCGGGTTGAATGCCCCCGCAGGTTCCCAATCGGATGAGTTTTAACTTTCGAGGTTGGGGCCGCAGCAATCTTGTTTTTAAATCAATTGAAGCCAGTGCATCCAGTTCCTGACAAACAATTTCCATGTTGTCCGTTCCAATTCCGGTGCTTATGACCGTTAGGTGTTTTTTTTTAAAATATCCGGTATGTGTAATAAATTCGCGGTGTTGCCGGCGGAACTCTACCTGTTCAAATTGCTGCGTAATTTGAGATACCCGGCCCGGATCTCCCACCAAAATAATGGTATCGGCAATATCTTCGGGAAGTAAATCCAGATGGTATATTCTGCCTTCAGGACTTAAAATTAATTCTGTTTCGGCAAAATAAGAATCCCTCATAGGTTGGTTGTGTCAGATTGACCCACTCACCTGAGGTGCCGCACTTAAAATTTCACTATTGGCAGCATTGGCATATTGAGCAAAATTTTTAATAAACTGCTCGGCTAAATGCTTGGCTTTTTGATCGTACGCCTTGGCATCTTTCCAGCTGTTTTTTGGATTCATTAGCTCTACGGGCAAGGCTTTGCATTGTTTTGGGTAGGCAAGATTGAAGTATTCGGTTACACCAAACTCGGCATTTTCCCATTCACCATTTAGGGCTGCGCTAATTAAAGCCCTTGTATACGATAGTTTAATACGGCTTCCAACACCATAGGAACCTCCAACCCAGCCTGTATTTAACAACCAAACCTGCACTTTTTGAGCTTTTAATTTTTCACCCAGCAATTCGGCATAAACCGTTGGATGTAGGGGTAAAAAGGCTTTTCCAAAACAAGCTGAAAACGTTGTGGTTGGCTCGGTAACACCCATTTCGGTACCGGCAACTTTTGCCGTATATCCGCTAATAAAGTGGTACATGGCCTGAGCTGGCGTTAATTTACTAATGGGAGGCAAAACGCCAAATGCATCGCAGGTTAAAAAGAAAATATTTTTTGGAATCTCGCCAACTGCCGGGGTTACAGCATTGTCAATGTAATGAGCCGGATAACTGACCCGTGTGTTTTCAGTTTTTGAAATATTGCTGTAATCGACCGTTGTGGTTCCTTCATGGCAGGAAATGTTTTCCAAGAGCGCACCAAATTTAATGGCGTTGAATATTTGAGGTTCTTTTTCGGAAGATAAATCAACGCACTTGGCGTAACACCCTCCTTCAAAATTAAATACCTTTTCATTGCTCCAGCCGTGTTCATCATCCCCAATTAATTTACGTTGCGGGTCGGCACTTAACGTGGTTTTTCCCGTACCCGACAAACCAAAGAAAATTGCCGTGTCCCCCGTGCTTCCGATGTTGGCAGAACAGTGCATGCTTAAAACCTTGTGTTCATGTGGTAAAATATAATTGAGTACGGCAAAAATGGATTTTTTTATTTCCCCGGTATACGCAGTGCCGCCAATTAAAATTAGTTTTTTGGTAAAATTGATGATGGCAAAATTATGCTGTCGGGTACCATCTATAACCGGATTGGCTTTAAATCCGGGAGCATTTAAAATTAGCCAGTCGTGTTTAAAATTTTTAATTTCCTCTGTGCTGGGTCTTAAAAACAAATTGTGTGCAAACAAATTGCTCCAAGGATATTCGTTGACAACCCGAATGTTAATTCGAAATTTTGGATCTGCACAGGCATAGGCATCACGAATCCAAACCTCTTTACTGGCAAAATAGGCCAACATTCGTTGATGAAGCAGTTCAAAGTGAGTGGCCTCAAACCGGTTGTTAACATCGCCCCACCAAACCGTTTTTTCGGTGTTGGCATCAAAAACCACAAATTTATCTTTAGGTGAACGCCCAGTAAATTCTCCGGTATCTACTGCCAGCGCACCGGTATCGGTTAAAAACCCATCGCCTCGGTGAATACAATCTTCCACAAGCTCGCTGGGATGCAAATTCCAGTAAGCCATTTCAACATGTTCTAAACCCAACTCCTTTAAAGAAATTTGGGACGATTTGATGCCAATTTCATTCATGTATTGTATAATTTAAGGCTGCAAAGGTACTTAAAAAAATACGTTTCAAACGAGGCAAAAGGCTTTTAAGCTTTCACTTTAAATTCATGGAAGCCCAATGCCCTTTTTGTAAAATTGATTTTATCTCTTTGATTATCAGGTTTTTACTTTTTTTTGAGCGGGGCAACTGAGCAATACACAACCGGGTTTCGCCTTCCCTTCCAAAACTTTTAGCCGTATAAACCAATTTCCATCGCATTAAAACCTGTTCCACGGCTTCATAACAAGGGCCGTCAATTCCCGAACCAATACTGGCAAAGGTAATTTCAAGCTGGCAACGGCTGTCTAAAACCCCTTTATAAATTAAAGAATCGGAGGTTGCAATAGGAATGGTTTGAGCTTTAAACGAAAGACAAAATAAGACTGATGCAATTGCGCAAAATAAAACCTTCATATTAAGAACTTTTTAATTTAACTGCACTCAACCATCCCGCAATCAAACAAAGACCTCCCAAAGGGGTTAGCAGACCCAGCCAAGTATAATTAAGCCTGTCTC
>CAWUNH010000180.1:0-3731 GCA_963923435.1 uncultured bacterium | reverse complement strand
GGAGATGTGTATAAGAGACAGATTTAGTAATGCACGTTCTATTCGGTGGTTTATAATTTGTGGGGCTGGACCCTTTCCTTGCAAATGAATGTACTGCAGTTCCATTTGCGTGCAAAGGGTATCTTGGTAACCCAGGTCTTGGGGCGCTTTTGTACTTTTTACCGCCAGGGCGTAATCGCAGTTTTGCTGTTTAATAGTACGGTAGTTTATAAACAGCGAGCTGTCTTGTTGGAGGCTAAAGGAAAGCGTTTTGTTAGCCGATTTCCATTGACCCTCAAATTGGTTTTGATGGATGCTGCCCGAAAACACAGCCATTAATTTTTTTTGTTGAGCATCTCTTTCGTTTAAGGTAATGGTATTAAACTTGGAGCGGCTGCCTTCTATAGAAATGGGAACACCGGTTCGCTGATACCAGTATTGTCCGGAAATTTTATTATCGGGACTAACAACCAGTTCCATTGCAATGGGATACTGGTGCAAAAGCCCTGTGAACTTATAATATTCCTGGGCATTTACAGCACCATGTAAAATAAATAGCGTAAGTGCAAACCGGAATATAAAATCGACACATAAAAACCGATTCAAAACCGGTTTAATTTTTTTTACGGTCAAAATCCACTACGATTGGGGTTGATATACACAGAGACGAATACGTACCAATGATACGACCAATTAACAGCGCAAAAATAAATCCTCGAATGCTTTCTCCGCCAAAAATAAAAATCACCAACAATACAAAAAACACGGTTAATGAGGTTAAAATGGTCCGGCTCAGCGTGCTGTTAAGCGCATAATTAATAAGCGTATTGCGTTCTGCTCCATAAACATCCGATTTACCGCTATCCTGCAAGCGTTCGCGAATTCGGTCAAAAACCACCACGGTTTCCGTCATGGTATATCCCATAACCGTTAAAATGGCCGCAATAAAATCTTGGCCAATTTCCAGTGGCAACAGGCCGTCAAAAATGGTATAGCAAGACAATACAATTAATACGTCGTGAAACAATGCAACTACAGAACCCAAACCGTATTGCCATTTGCGGAAACGCAAAACAATGTAGGCAAACATCATTAAACAAGAAAAAAGTACAGCGCCGTAGGCTCCGTAAACTATATCGGTGGCAATGGTGGGACCTACCTTTTGTTGCTGAACAATTTCAAAGGGTGTGTTGAGGGTTTTCAAACCGGTTTCCAGTTTGCTTTCAACCTCACGGTCTGCATTGGGCTGATTGTCGTTTACACGGTATGTGGTGGTAATTTTAACCTGTTTATCACCGCCAATGGTTTTAACATCCAGGGCGGCACCGGTAAATACCGTTCCAAGGGATTTTTTTACATTGTCTGTAGAAACAGCCTGATCAAAACGAACCTGATAGGTGCGACCGCCTTTAAAATCTACTCCAAGGTTTAAGCCTCCGTTTTTAAAATAAAATACAATTCCCAATACAATAATCAAAGTCGACGTGAGGTAATAGAGTTTTCGTTTGCCAACAAAATCAATGGAAATATTTTTAAAGGCATTGCGCGTATAGGTGTTGTCGAAGGGAACAGACATTTTACGCTCCAACATTAAATCAAAAATAACGCGGGTAATTAAAATTGCCGAAAACAAAGATGTACAAATACCAATGAATAAAGTTGTGGCAAAGCCCTGAACCGGACCGGATCCAAAGGCATAAAGGATAACCGCCAAAATAGCCAGCGTAACATTGGAATCGATAATAGAAGACATTGCGTGTCGAAACCCTTCTTTAATGGCCATTGCAGTTGATTTTCCGCTGGCCAACTCCTCGCGTACCCGTTCAAATATTAAAATGTTGGCATCCACGGCCAAACCAATGGTTAAAACAATTCCGGCAATACCGGGTAAGGTTAAAACCGCACCCAGCGAGGTTAAAATTCCCATTATAAAAAACATGTTGGCAATCAGGGCAATATTGGCCACCATACCGGAGTTATTGTAATACAAATACATAAATACCAGTATTACTAAGAGTGCAACTACAAAACTCATCAAACCGGAGTCTATGGCTTCTTGACCCAGCGAGGGGCCCACAATACTTTCTTCCACAATATGGGCTGGGGCCGGTAATTTTCCAGCACTTAAAATGGCGGCCAATGCATCGGCTTCAGCATCGGTAAAATTTCCGGTAATCTGCGATTGTCCGCCGGTAATTTCCGAATTAACGCGGGGTGCCGAATAAACCATATTATCCATTACTACTGCCACACATTTTCCTTTATTGGCTTTGGTTATGGTAGCCCATTTGGCAGAAGCTTCCGAATTCATGCTCATGCTAATCAGGGGTGTGCCACCCTGGCGTTGATCGTAATCTTTACGCGCATCGGTAATAATATCCCCGCTCAAAGCAGCCTGTCCTTTGGTATTGGATTGCTTAATGGCATACAATTCAAAATAAGAGCCCACCACACGTCCGTCTTCGTCTTTTGTTTCAACCTCTTTGGCACTCCACATAAATTTAAGTTTAGCAGGAAATACCCCTTTGCTGCGTGCCAACATTAACATGGAATTGATTTTAGAAGTATCGGCTTTGCTTGTGGCAATACCAATAATTGGACCTTCTGCATACTGTTTTGGATTTCCTTTATCATCAAGAACTACCCGGCCCTTTAAGGGAACAATTGGAAACAGGTTTTGAATGTAAGTGTAAAGGGGAAATTGTTTTTTATAAAATGCAATGGCCGTATCCTGGGGGTTAAGTGTGGGAGTTTTGGCAGTTTTTACAGAATCGGTTTTTGTTTTAGTACCGGTGCTGTCGGTAAGCGGGCGGGCCGCTGAGGCCTTTGGCATGGTATCGGTTGCGTTGGAATCGGTAGGTGCATTTAAGAGTTTACCGATAAGCGCATTGGCTTTATCCATGTAGGGAGCAATTTCGCCGTTTTCAAAGGTTTCCCAAAATTCTAAATTGGCGGTACCCTGTAATAATTCACGAACGCGTGCCTTGTCTTTAACTCCCGGTAATTCTACTAAAATCCGTCCGCTGGATTCCAGTTTTTGAATGTTGGGTTGGGTTACGCCAAACCGGTCAATACGGCTCCTAAATGTTTTTTCTGCATTGTCAATAGCTTCGTTAACGCGGTCTCTAACAAACTGTATAACCTGCTCATTGGTTGAGTTAAAATTTATTTTGGCTTTGTTTTCAATGGTTGCAAAATAGGGAGCCAGTTTTCCTTCTGGATAACGGCCTTTAAACAGCGTATAAAACAGGGTTATAAAATCGTCGTTATTTGCAAGGCCGAGTTTTTTTTGAGTTTCGCCAAGCAGGGCATTAAATCCCGGATCGGGATTGTTGTTGCTTAAATTGCGAATCAGGTCCATTACGGAAACCTCCAGCGTTACGTTCATACCGCCCCGAAGGTCCAGTCCTAAATTAATTTCGTTTTTCTTACATTCTTCGTAGGTGTATTCGGCAATAAATAAATCGTAAACGCTGACCCGCTTCATGGAATCCAAATACTGGTCCATGTATTTCGATTTTAAAGAATCTAAAAAGTTTTGACGCGCAGCGACACGAGTACCAAAGCGTTCTTCGGCTGTTTTGCGGATGGCGGCCGAATTGATTTTAGATTCAGCATAGCTTAAGGCATCGGATTCAACCCCTCGGGTAACCCAGGAAAAGGTTAAATAAAAAATACAGGAAAGTGCCAAGAGACCGGCAAAAATGGAAATAGCTCTGCGATTTTGCATAATTCGAAAAAAGTAAAATTAA
>CAWUNH010000179.1:0-3757 GCA_963923435.1 uncultured bacterium | reverse complement strand
AAACAATAAAACCTGTATCTATCATTAAGGTGCAAATGCACATTAATGGCAACAAGGCAATGTAAAAGGTGTTTAAACCAAAAAAGTGTGTAAGATTTTTTGAAAAAATTAAAAAAATTAAAGTTAATGCCAGCGATAAAAAAACTGAAAAAATCCAATACGAAGAAATTCGTTTAGAAAGTTCCTCTTTACTTATTTTAAAGTAATCGGCATTAATTGAATTGGTACAAGCTAATATAATTGGTGTTATAAAATTTATGGTACTTATGTAAATGTTTAAATTGCCGAATGCGCCAGGCTCTATATAGTGTGTAAATAGGGGAGTAATTAAAAATGAAATTCCTTTTACAAAAAACCCCAAAATGGTATAAAATACAACCGACTTGGCGAGTTGATTACCCGTTAATTTTTTAAATGTGGATTTAATCAATTTTATACTATAGGCCTATCCCTACTCCTCCTCAAAAATACTCAAACTAATTTTTCCCTTATCCAGCGAAGAGTCATCGCTAATGGTAACACAAAGCGGACTCTTTAATTTTTGATCGCTAAACACCAGGGTCCCCTGGTTGCCTTGTTCGGGTTTGCCCAGGCGCTGGGTATAAATGGCTTTTAAATCGTCAAAAATAATGGTGGTGCGGTCCAGGTCTTTGCAATACAGGTCCAGCTCAATTTCGCTGAGTTTTTGTTCGTTAACCCAATACGAGAGGTCGTACTGGGTATTGCTGTCCAGCACCACATGGTACACCAGGCGGTCGCTGGTTTCGCTGGCGGGTTTGCCTTTTTCCAGGCGTTTTAGGCTGTCCAGGGGCATGCCCAAATGCAGTCCTCTAAATATGCCCGCCGTGGTTTTTAAAACGGAGTCTATGGCCGGATTAAAGCCGGGAAATACGCGCTGTGCCTGCTCGTTTGCAGAGCCCGATCCAAGGCTGCAGGCACTTAGTAATAACAGGCCGGCGGCCGCCAGGCATAGGGCAAGTTTATTTAACATGTTCATTGGTTTGGTTTTTAAGTTCGGGCCGCAGTTGCGGAAAAAACAATACTTCTTGTATGGCGGGCTGGTTGGTTAGCAGCATGGTTAGGCGGTCAATACCAATGCCAATACCGGCCGTGGGGGGCATGGCGTATTCCAGGGCGCGTAAAAAATCATGGTCTATAAACATGGCTTCGTCGTCGCCGCGGGCCTGCAAATTAAGCTGGTCTTCGAACCGGGCCCGCTGTTCCAGCGGATCGTTCAGCTCGGAGTAGGCATTGGCCAGCTCCTTGCCGTTAACCATCAGCTCAAAACGTTCTACATAACCGGGCAGGCTGCGGTGGGCCTTGGTAAGGGGGCTCATGTCCACCGGGTAATCGGTAATAAAGGTAGGTTGTATGCAATGGCTTTCGCAGGTGGCCCCAAACAGGGCGTCAATGAGTTTACCGCGGCCCATATGGGCTTCGGTGGCAATGTGGCGGCTTTTGCAGGCAGCCCGCAGCGCCTCCTCGTCCATTTCATCAATGTTAATACCGGCATGTTGCTGCAGGGCCTCGCGCATGCTTAGCCGCGCAAAGGGTGCTTTAAAATCAATTTGGTGTTGGCCCACCTGTACGCAGGTGCTGCCGTACAAATCCAATACCACCTGCTGCAGCAGTTGCTCGCAAAAGTTCATCATCCAATGGTAATCTTTATACGCCACGTAAAACTCCAGTACGGTAAACTCAGGGTTGTGGGTACGGTCCATGCCCTCGTTTCTAAAATCTTTGGCAAACTCGTACACCCCGTCGAATCCGCCTACAATCAGGCGCTTTAAATACAGTTCGTTGGCAATGCGCAGGTACAGGGGCATGTCCAGGGCATTGTGGTGGGTAATAAAGGGGCGGGCCGTGGCTCCGCCGGGTATACTTTGTAATATGGGGGTTTCTACTTCCAGCAGGCCCGCAGCATTTAACTGGCGGCGGATGCTGTTAACCAGCTTGCTGCGCTTAACAAAGGTTTCGCGCACCTGGGGATTAATAATTAAATCTACATAGCGCTGGCGGTATCTAAATTCGGCATCGCTCACCGCATCGTAACTTTGGCCGCTGTCGTCGGTTTTTACAACCGGCAGCGGGCGCAGGGCCTTGCTTAGCAGGGTAAAGCGTTTTACGTGCAACGATATTTCGCCGGTTTTGGTGGTAAACACATGGCCCTCGGCGCCAATAATATCGCCTATATCAAGCAATTTTTTAAATACGGTATCGTAGGCTTGTTGGGTGTTGCCGCAGCTTACTTCGTCTTTGCGCAGGTACAGCTGCATGCGGCCGCTGTGGTCTTGCAGTACGGCAAAACTGGCCTTGCCCATGTCGCGCACGCTCATTAGGCGGCCCGCCAAACACACCTGGGTAAAGGCTTCGGGCTGCTGAGCAAAGCGGCTTTTAATATCTTGGGCGCTGTGGCTTACCTCAAACGCTTCGGCCGGATACGGATTAATACCCAGGCTACGCAGTTCGTTTAATTTATCGCGGCGTACCAGTTCCTGTTCGCTTAAGGATTGTTCCATGTAAACTACAAAGTTACAAGATATTATGAGTTATTAAGGCCTATCAGGCCGACCGGAAAAACTAAATCTGCAGGTCTTTAATAATTTTTGCCATAAGCCCCGAAACGGGCAGGGCTTTAAGTTGTTTAGTGCTGTAGGCGCGGTATCCTTTTAAGCGGGGCATGGTTTTTGTAAGCCGGTACACAAACACCTGCAGGGTTTGGTGGCTTAGCTTGTGTACCTGCTGTTGCACGCAGCGGTAGGGCCGCAGTTGTGCCAGCAGGTCTGCGGCATGGGGCGCTTTAAGGGTTGCCCCGGGGCTTTCCAGGGTAAACAATTCGTACAGGCCCTCCATTACATCGCCCGCAGCACGCCGCCGCAGGTAATAGGCTCCGGCCGCATTTTTAACCGGCAGCACATGCCAGTACCGAGTGCGTTGTTTTATGTTTTTTATTTTTAAAGGCAATTGCTGCACGCGGTGGCTTCGGTTGGCCACGCAGTATTCTGCAAAGGGGCAGCTTGCGCAAAGGGGCAACTGGGGCTTGCAGTGCAGGGCTCCAAATTCCATCAGGGCCTGGTTGTAGCGGCCCGGATCGGCCCGGTACAGCAAATTTTGGGCGGCCTCCTGCACCCGTTTTAAACCGGCCGGCCGGTTAACGGGCTCGTCAATGCCCAGCAGGCGGGCCAGCACCCGTTGCACGTTGCCGTCTACGGCTACCTCGGGCAGGCCAAAGGCCATAGAGGCAATGGCCCCGGCCGTATACGGGCCAATACCGGGTACCTGCAGCAGCTGGTTGTAATTTTGGGGCAGGTGCCCCTGGTGCTCCGCGCACAAATAGCGGGCGGCCCGGTGCAAATTTCGGGCCCGGCTGTAATAGCCCAAACCCTGCCATTGTTTTAATACCTCCTGTTCCGAGCTTTCGGCCAAATCCTGCAGGCGCGGAAATCGTTTAATAAAGCGGTTAAAATACGGCAGGCCCTGTTTTACCTGGGTTTGTTGCAAAATAATTTCCGACAGCCAAATATAATACGGATTGGGCTCGCGGCGCCAGGGTAAATCGCGGGCATTAGAGCCGTACCACTGCAGCAGCAACTGGGCAAAAACTTGCGAACGCACCCTCAAAATTACATTAAAGCGGCTGGTTTACAGAGGGTTAAACAGTTTTTGCAGTTAAAATAGTTTTATTATCTTTGTTATACTTAAAAAAGCAGTTTAATTATTTGATTATAAATACTTTACTTAATTGTTATGACCAAAG
>CAWUNH010000178.1:0-3800 GCA_963923435.1 uncultured bacterium | reverse complement strand
TCGGTCCATACAGAGTTGCAAAGGTAAAATTATTGGCTTAAAAGACCTAATTTTGAGCTGTGTCCAAGAATTTGCTTTTAATAGTACTGCTAATAATTCCAATCGTGCAATACGCACAACAAATTTACGACATGAATGCTAAGCTACTTAAATGGGAAAGCCTTCGTACAGAGTATAACCGCCTAACGCGAGGCGACCGGGAAGGATATCGTGTTAAAATTCATTTTACCGTTAATAAAAAAGAAGCCCAGGCTGTTCTTGAACAGGCTCAAACCTCGTTTCCGGATCAAGGGGTGTATTTAATATACGAAGTCCCAAATTTTTCGGTAGTATTTGGAGATTTTGAAACAAAAATGCAGGCAGCCGGCTGGATGGCCGAAAATAAAAACAAGTTTCCAACGGCTTTTATTGTTCAAAGCCGCATTAACTCATGTCGAAACCGAGCGCTGCCCATTGAGGCAGAGCCTCACTGAACATAAGATTCAATAGGCAAGCAGGAGCAAACCAAATTCCGATCTCCATAGGCATTGTCTACCCGCCGTACCGAAGGCCAAAATTTACGTTCTCGAAGATAGGGCAGCGGATAGGCCGCTTTGCTCCGGCTATAGGGCAATTTCCAGGTGTCGGAGCTGAGCATGAATGCCGTATGCGGAGCCTCTTTAATCACATTTTGGGTTTGATCAAACTGTCCGTTTTCTATTTCTTGAATTTCGGCCCGAATTGAAATCATGGCATCGCAAAACCGGTCCAATTCGGCTTTGGATTCGGATTCTGTGGGCTCAATCATGAGTGTATTAACAACCGGAAACGCTACGGTTGGTGCATGAAATCCATAATCCATTAAACGTTTTGCAATATCTGCCACTTCAACTCCCGAGGTAGCCTTAAAACGGTTGCAGTCTAAAATAAATTCGTGGGCGCAAAACCCGTTTTTACCGGTATATAGTATGGGGTAATGATCCTGTAACCGAACTTTCATGTAATTGGCATTTAAAATGGCCATTTCCGTAGCCGAGCGCAAACCCGTTTCGCCCAGCATTTGAATGTAGGCATAGGAAATCAGTAAAATTAAGGTACTGCCAAAGGGAGCTCCGGAAACCGCATTATGCGATTCGTTTTGCGTAAAGTGTCCGGGTAAAAACGAAACCAGGTGGGGCGCAACACCAATTGGACCCATGCCCGGACCACCCCCTCCGTGCGGAATGGCAAAGGTTTTATGCAAGTTTAAGTGGCACACATCCGCTCCAATGGAACCCGGCGAGGTTAAACCAACCTGTGCGTTCATGTTGGCACCATCCATGTATACCAGTCCACCATGCTGGTGAATGCATTTTGTAATTTCAATAACCGACTCTTCGTATACACCGTGGGTCGAAGGGTAAGTAATCATAAGACAGGACAATTCGTTTTGATGCAGTTCGGCTTTTGCTTTTAAATCCGCAACATCAATATTACCCTGTTCATCGCAGGAAACCACTACAATGTGCATACCGGCCATTGCAGCGCTTGCCGGATTGGTTCCGTGAGCTGAAGATGGAATCAGGGCTACATTGCGTTGCATGTCGCCCCGACTTTGATGGTAGGCCCGAATTACCATAAGCCCGGCATACTCCCCTTGTGCACCGGAATTGGGCTGAAAACTCATTTTTGCAAAACCGGTAATTTCACACAAATCCCGGTTAAGCACCTCCAGCATATCGTGAAATCCTTGCGCCTGATCGGCGGGTACAAAGGGATGTAAATTTGCAAAAGCCGGCCAGGTAATGGGAAGCAATTCGGTGGCGGCATTGAGTTTCATGGTGCAGGATCCCAATGAAATCATGGAATGTACCAATGACAAATCTTTATTTTCCAAACGTTTAATGTAACGCATCATTTCAGACTCGCTGTGGTACTGGTTAAATACAGGATGTTGTAAAAAAACAGAGGTTCGTTTGCACAACAAGGCCTCTTCGGCCGGTTTTACGGAAACGCTTGGGGGGGTTAAACCTTTTAACGAGGCAAATACCGCTACAATAGCTTCAAGATCCTGCTGGGTTGTTGTTTCGTCAATCGAAATTTGAACGCTTTGTGGATTTGGGTAATGGAAATTGAGTTCGGCCGATTCCGCCAGGGGCCTGAGGTTGGGAGCGTTAAGGGTAAGTGTATCAAAAAAATGCGGGCTTAAAAGCGAATATCCCAGCTGCTGCAAAGAAGCGGCCAGTTGCTGGGTTTTTTGATGTATTTCTTTGGCTATGGCAGATATTCCTTGCGGTCCATGGTATACTGCATACATGCTGGCCATTATAGCCAGCAGGGCTTGTGCCGTACAGATATTGGATGTGGCTTTGTCGCGCTTAATATGTTGTTCACGTGTTTGCAAGGCCATGCGCAGGGCCGGATTTCCATCGGCATCTACAGAAACGCCTATAATTCGACCTGGTAAATGACGCTTGTAGGTTTCGCGGCAAGCAAAAAAAGCGGCATGCGGACCTCCATAACCCATGGGAACTCCAAAGCGTTGCGAATTTCCAAACACACAATCGGCACCCCATTCTCCCGGAGGACTTAGCAATGCCAAAGCCATTAAATCCGTGGCAACAGCCAACTGTATGTTTTTGGCGCGTAAAGCCTCAGAAAGTTTCAGGTGGTTTTCAATTTGACCCTGAGCATTCGGATACTGTATTAAAACTCCGTAACACAGCGGGTCTTGAACCGCCTCCTCGGGACTCCCCAAAACGCATTCAATTCCCATTGGAGCAGAACGGGTTTTAATAACATCCAGAGTTTGCTGATAAACACCCGGACTAACGTAAAATCGACGCGCAGCGGATTTTTGCTGCTCTTTGGTTCGGTTGTTATAAAACATCGACATCGCCTCGGCCCCGGCTGTGGCTTCGTCCAATAAAGAAGCGTTTGCTACCGGCATCGCGGTTAAATCCATTACCATGGTTTGAAAATTTAACAAGGCTTCCAGCCGTCCCTGTGCTATTTCAGCCTGATAGGGGGTATAGGCGGTATACCAGCCCGGATTTTCCAATACATTGCGTTGAATTACGCTGGGGGTTATGGTTCCAAAATAACCTTGTCCAATAAAATTTTTATAAAGTTTATTTTTAGCAGCCAGTGTTCGTAAATGGCTTAGGTATTCAAATTCCGTTCGGCTTTCAGACACCTTTAAGGGTTTTTTTAGACGAATGGAAGACGGCACCGTCTTATCAATTAATGCATCAATGGAAGATACACCAACAGCTTCCAACATGGCAACAATTTCTGAGGATTTTGGGCCGTTATGACGGTCCGAAAACGAATACATAGACATAATTTAAAGTGGACAAAAGTACAGAATTAATAAGTTTTGATTCCAATTAAGGCGCTTTATTATGTGATTTAAAAGCTGCACGGTATTGTTTAATAACAGATGAAACGTCGTTTGGTTTGAGCTGGTAACCCAAACGAAGGGTACGACCCGGAACAGAAATTTGAATGCGGGGATGGCCCATCATCCAAAAACTTTGGCTGATGCTTTCGTTGAAGCCGTGATTTTTATATTCAATGGCCTCGCATTCCCCCAGGGTATTGAGCGGCCAGGAGGAGATACGGCCCGGTTTGAGCAGCTTTTGGGAATAAAAAAGCCGTCCGTTTTTAATCCACAGGCGCTCGTTTCCAAAACGTTTCCAGAGATAAACCCGGGTAATGCTCCATTCAAAATACAGCCAAAACGACAAGTAAACAATTAAAAACAATTTTTCATTTTCACTTTGCGCCCAGCGGTAATGGCTCATAATCCAAATGCCACAGGCCGTCCAGCAGCTGTCTCT
>CAWUNH010000177.1:0-3840 GCA_963923435.1 uncultured bacterium | reverse complement strand
TTGTGGTGACTGCCAATGGTGTTAACTTAACCGAAAATACCGATTACACCATCGACTACACCTTGGGTCGCGTCAAGATTATCAACGAGGGTATTTTAAATTCAGGAGCCACCATTAAAATTTCACTCGAAAGCAATTCTCTTTTTAGTGTACAGCAAAAATCCCTCATCGGAACACGTCTGGATTACAAAGCCTCACGTTTTTTAAATTTGGGGGGCACTTTTTTAAAATTCACCGAGCGTCCCTTAACACAAAAAGTTGCTTTTGGAGAAGAACCCGCCAGCAATTATATTTTAGGAGTTGATTACAATTACAAAACAGACGCACCTTTTTTAACCCGTTGGCTGGATAAACTACCTTTTTTTAGTACCAAAGAAATGAGTTCCGTCACCACACGGGGAGAAGTAGCTAAATTGTTTGCCGGCAATGCTAAAGCCATTAATACCAACGGGGGTAATTCATATATCGACGATTTTGAAGGATCCATTGCGCTGATTGATGTAAAAGGGGCCTCTGCCTGGTTTCATGCCAGTATTCCGCAGGGCCAGTCGCAATTATTTCCGGAAGCATCCGAATCCAATTCCAAAGTACCCGGATTAAACCGCGCAAAATTAGCCTGGTACAATGTTGACCCCATGTTTACCCGCGAACAAGGTACAACGCCGGATTATTATACCAGCCGAAAATTGTATTCCAACAACATGTGGCGTCAGGTGTTTGAAACCGAACTCTTTCCCAGCAAAATTCCGCCCAACGGTCAGCAACAAATTTTACAAACCCTCGATTTACTCTATTATCCCAACATTCGGGGGCCATATAACTACGATGTGTTACCAGTAAACGGCCTGTCTAAAGGAATTGCCAACGACGGAACCCTTTTAAATCCAGAAACCCGTTGGGCCGGTATAACCCGTAAACTGGAAACCAACGATTTTCAATCGGCCAATGTAGAGTACATTCAATTTTGGCTCATGGACCCGTATAACGAAGATTACAAATCGGCTACCGACTCCATGTTTGATGCATCAAAATTGCCCTCCGGACAATTGTACATTAATTTGGGTAATATTTCGGAGGATGTTATTAAAGACGGACGTATGGTGTACGAAAACGGATTGCCGGGTCCATCGGAATATTCTAAAAATTTAAAAATCGACACTACTGTATTGGCAAACGTTCCTTTGATTCCGCCGGTAATTAATGCCTTTTCGCTTGACAACAACGACCGTTCGGCACAGGATGTGGGTTACGACGGACTTGGAAACGATGCCGAGCGCCAACGGTTTAAAACAGTACTCGATGCATTGCAAACGCCCGGTTATAATCTTAATGCGCCGTATATACAGTCATTTTTAAACGACCCATCTTCTGACGACTATCATTTTTTTAGGGGCGACGATTACGATGCGGCCCTGTTTAATACCGTTCGCAGGTACCGTTATTACAATAATCCCGAGGGCAATTCGCCAACCGAGGCGCAATACGGAAATTTAAATCCAAAAGGTGGTAATTATTCAACCGGATCTACCACCATACCCAACATTGAGGACCTGAATCGTGACAACACGCTCAGTGAATCTGAAAACTATTATCAATACCGTATCAGTATTTCTCCAAGCGATATTAGTGCAACCGGAGTAGGGCGAAATTTTATTGTAGATGCTTTTAACGGTACAGCAACTTTTGGCTCGGAAACCAAAAATGTTAAATGGTACCAGTTTAAAATACCGGTCAATCAATTTGAAAAAACAGTGGGTGGAATTGAAGGCTTTAACTCCATTCGGTTTATGCGCGTTTTTTTAAAAGGCTTTGAACATCCTGTATTGCTCCGTATGGCACGTTTTGAATTGGTTCGAAGCGATTGGCGGCGCTATCAATACGATTTAAAGCAAAGCGGCGAATACATTAGCGGTGATGCGCCCAATACAAGCTTTGATGTGTCTGCAGTTAGTTTACAGGAAAACGGAAAAAAGGTTCCGGTTAATTATGTAATGCCACCCGATATTCAGCAACAACAAAATGTACAAACTACCAATTTGGTATTGCTTAATGAACAAGCGCTTCAAATGCGCGTTTGCGGTTTGGAGGATGGCGACAGCCGAGCTGTTTTTAAAAATGTGGATTTTGACACTCGGATGTTTAACAATATAAAAATGAACATTCATGCCGAGGCCTCCAATGCACAGGCGCTGGAACGAGGAGATTTAAACTTGTTTTTTAGAATTGGTTCAGATTACAACAGCAACTACTATGAATTTGAAATTCCTTTAGAAGTTACCCCTAAAGGCAATTACGATCCAAACAACGATGGAGATCGCAGAAAGGTATGGCCGGATGCCAATCAGGTAAATTTTAAATTTTCTGACATCAGTTTGGTTAAACAATTACGAAATCAGGCAATTGGTTATTTTTCCAATCTTTCTCAGGCAGCACTTCCGTTTACAAAATCTTTTGGAACCTATTCGATTACCATGGTGGGTAATCCTAATTTAGGAAACGTTAAAAGTATAATGGTTGGTGTACGAAACCGAAAAACTGAGGACCGTTTGCCGCATTGTGCCGAAATTTGGATTAACGAATTGCGTTTAACCGATTTTAATAACCAGGGGGGGTGGGCTGCAACAGGTCAGGTTCAAACCAAATTGGCCGATGTTGGAAATTTAGCTGTTTCTGGAACCTACAAGTCGCCTTTTTGGGGTGGCGTGGAAAGTAAAATTAACGACCGTACCAAAGAATCGACTCTGGATTGGGACATGAGTACCGCCCTGAATATGGGTAAATTTTTACCGGAGGCGCTCAAAATTAGTTTACCGGTGTATTACAATTATGGCCAAACCCGCATTACACCATTGTTTAATCCGCTGGATCCCGACGTGCGAATGAGCGATTTAAATCAAATTTCAGATGCTGATTTGCAAAAAGACATTTTAAACCGAGTTCTTGATATTACGGAGCGAAAGGGCTTTAATGTGAGTAATGTTAAAATAGAAGGACTTAAACGCAAAGAAGCCAAGCCGGCATTTTTTGATCTTTCCAACTTTACGGCAACCTACGTATACAATGAAATTACAAAACAAAATGTAACGGTTGAGCAATCTATAAACCGACAGTTACGTTTTAATTTACAGTACGCCTATGCTTTTAAAAATCCTATAACCCTAACTCCATTTCAAAATTTAAACCTTTTTAAGTCGAAACATTGGGCGCTTATTAAAGATTTTAATTTGCAATTAATGCCCAATAATATTGGCTTTTCCACCGATCTTAACCGTACTTATGTAATGTTGCGTAACCGTGATAATACCAGTTTGTATACCGATACTGCAGCTTTTTCAAATCCGGCACTGGTAAATAAAAATTTTATTATGACCCGTAACTACAATTTGTTATGGAATTTGTCCAAATCTGTAAAATGGGATTATACAGCGGTTAACGAGGCCCGAATTTTAGAATTACCGGGCGAATTGCAATCGGGAGTTACCTCACAAAAAGATTATATCTGGAATACCTTTAAAAACGGAAGAGACTCCGTTTTATCGGACGGATCTTTGGTTACCATGGGACAATTTGGAGAAAGCACCCAGTTTAGGCAACAGCATAATTTAAACTGGGATCTTCCATTAAACAAAATACCCGTTTTAAATTTTATAAAAGTTGCTTACCGGTACGGAGGAACTTATACCTGGAATCGTAAACCCTTTGCTGCCGATGTTCAGGTAGGAAACACCATTCAAAACACAAATACTCAAAACATAACCGCCAATGTAAATTTTGTTTCCTTGTACACCCGCATTCCGTTTTTAAATAAATTACTCAATCCCAATGCTGCTGCGCCTAAAC
>CAWUNH010000176.1:0-3888 GCA_963923435.1 uncultured bacterium | reverse complement strand
GGCTACGGTGGTTATGGGGGTTACGGTGGATATGGCGGAAACAGCGATAAAAAACCAAGTAACTGATTTTCAGGATTTTAAAAGTTTAAAAACTTAAATTTCTTTCAAAACTAACATAAAATGAGTAAATTTATTACTCAAAAATGATAGAAACTCTAATATCATCAAAAACCCGAATTAAACTGTTGATGAAATTTTTTTTAAACAGTCAAAATACGGCGTATTTGAGAAATTTAGAGGATGAATTTGGAGAATCAACCAATGCTATAAGGGTTGAACTTAACAAATTTGAAAAAGCCGGTTTTTTAGCTTCTTCGGCTCGGGGAAATAAAAAAATGTTTTCGGTTAATACCCTGCATCCCCTCTTTTCAGACATCCATCGTATTATTTTAAAAATGACCGGTCTGGAATATGTGGTGGATTACGTTTTACAACGCATAGGCGATTTAAATCAGGTTTATCTGGTTGGTAAACTTTGCAAGGGCCAAGACACCAATATCATCGATTTGGTATTGGTCGGAGACCGGCTTAATAAGCCTTTTTTATTGGAACAAATTGAAAAGGCAGAAAAAAAATTAAATAAAAAAATAAGGTACGTGCATTTTACCTGCAGCGAATTTGATTTGGAAAAAATCAAAGAACCCGGGGTGCACCCCTTATTATTATGGAGTAAGTAAACTCCAAAAATAATACAGTACGGTTCAGTTTATGGGACTGAGGTGGCGAAGCCATGAAAACTAAAATACAAAGTTCAGAATACTGGAAAGTGGTGTACGTTGCACCCCGATCTGAAAAAAAAGTAGGAAACACGCTCACTCTAAGGGGTATTGAAAATTTTGTTCCCATAAAACGGGAAAAACGAAAATGGAGCGATCGTTGGAAATGGGTGGAAATGCCTCTTATAAGCGGTTACGTGTTTGTTAAACCCGATGCACAGCAACGGGATCGGGTTTTGCAGGTAAAATCGGTACTCAATTACGTGCGTTACAATCAAGCAGACGCCCGGGTTCAGGATGCAGAAATTAATGCTTTAAAATCTATTCAAGAAAAAGGTTATTACGTTGAAATTGCATCAGAAAATTTAAAATCGGGAGATCGTGCACGAATAGCCTATGGACCGTTTAAGGGATTAACCGGAAACGTAATAAAACAACATTCAGAAACCATGATTACCCTGATAATGGATTGTATAGATATAGCACTTAGAATAAAAGTTCCGGCCGAAGTTTTAATTAAAGAAAAACCTCAATGATTGCAATTTTAGATTATGGGCTTGGAAATTTAGCCTCTGTTGAAAACATGTTTCGAAAGATTGGAGTTAAAGAAGTTACTATAACCAAGCAACCGGAACAAATTGCTCAGTGCAAAAAACTTCTGTTGCCAGGGGTAGGGGCTTTTGATGCCGGCATGACCTTGCTGGAACAAACCGGATTAATTCCATTATTAAATCACAAAGTACTTGTTGAAAAAGTTCCCGTATTGGGAATTTGTTTGGGCATGCAAATGTTGGGTAAAGGCAGTGAGGAAGGTAAATTAAATGGACTGGGCTGGATTGATGCCCATTCGGTTAAGTTTAATCCTCCGGCCGGTTCGCAATACAAGGTACCGCACATGGGTTGGGAATACGTACAGGTTATTAAAGAAAATCCATTGCTTTCACGCGAGGTTAAAAGCCGGTTTTATTTTGTTCATTCCTATCATGTGGTTTGCGAGGATTTAGAACAATCCATTGGAATTGCCAAGTTTGACCACACCTTTACATGCATGGTTAATAAAGAAAATATTTTTGGAACACAATTTCATCCAGAAAAAAGCCTGCGTTTTGGCATGGAAGTACTTTTGAATTTTTCCAAGTTATAATGGCCTTAAAACGTATTTTACCCTGTTTGTTGTACAACGGAAAAGGTTTGGTAAAAACCATTCAATTTAAAAATCCCGGTTATGTGGGCGATCCTATAAATGCAATAAAAATTTTTAATGAAAAAGAAGTCGACGAGTTGGTGGTATTAGACATTAATGCTACAAAAGAACAAAGGGGACCTAATTTTTCTAAAATTGCAGATATGGCCGGCGAAGCTTTTATGCCTTTTGCCTATGGAGGTGGCGTTAAAACTTACGAAGATTTTGTACAGCTATTTAAACTGGGAATTGAAAAAGTAATAGTAAATACGTTGTTATTCGAATCACCCGAAACCGTTAAAAGGGTTGTCGATTCTTATGGAGCTCAGGCCGTAGTTGCAAGTGTAGATTATCGGAAGCCAATGTTTGGGCCAAAAGTGCCATTTAATTACGCTGGAAAAAAAATAAAACACGATTTGTCCTCCTTTGTAAGTTATGTTGAAAAGGAGCTCGGTGTTGGAGAAATACTGTTGCAAAGCGCAGACCGTGATGGCACCTGGGAGGGTTATGATTACGAGGTCATCAGTAAAGTGGTTGCGGCTTCGTCACTGCCTGTGATAGCTGCCGGTGGATGCGGAAACCAGGATCATTTAAAAAAAGTATTGTATGAGTGCAATGTAAATGCGGCAGCTATAGGTAGTATGGCCGTTTATAGTAAAAAGGGCATGGGCGTTTTAATAAATTTTCCGGTACGGGAACATATTATTAAGGAATGAAAAAAGGTGCAAACATAAAACATTCAGAATGGGACCTTACCATTAAGCCTAAAAGCAAATGGTATGATTTTAAAATATCTGAAATTATTAGGTATAAAGATTTGTTAATGCTTTTTGTTAAAAGAGATTTTGTTGCCCTTTACAAACAAACCATTCTTGGTCCCCTTTGGTTTATACTACAACCGGCTGTTACCACCATTACCTTTTCAGTTATTTTTGGAAATTTAGCAAAAATATCAACCGATGGATTGCCTTCTATATTGTTTTATTTAAGCGGAATTACGCTTTGGAATTATTTCTCTGATACGCTCAATAAAACTTCAGATACTTTTACAACCAATGCCCATATTTTTGGTAAGGTGTATTTCCCAAGAATGATAGTTCCTTTATCTGTTGTTATGTCCAATATGATTAAACTTGGAATTCAGTTTTTATTGTTTTTAATAATATGGATTTATTATTACATTATTGCACCAGAGTCCATACATCCCAATAGGACGCTCGTACTTTTACCTTATTTAATTTTACTTATGGGCATATTGGGACTATCAATGGGGATTATTATTTCTTCTTTAACTACTAAATACAGAGACATGAAGTTTCTGGTATCATTTGGTGTTCAGTTGTTAATGTATGCCTCTCCCATTGTATTTCCCCTATCTATTGTACCCGAATCTTATAAACTCCTTATTTTGGCAAATCCCATAACAAGCATTATAGAAACGTTTAAATATGCCTTTTTGGGTGTGGGTGTTTTTAATCCTTACCATCTCTTGTACAGCAGTTGTTTTGCACTTATTCTTTTTTTTACAGGCTTAATAATATTTCATAAAGTTGAAAAAAGCTTTATGGACACGGTATAACGATAAAGCAATTATAATAAAATGAGCGAAATTGTTTTACAAGTTGAAAATATATCCAAGCAATACCGATTGGGGCAGGTAGGAACCGGTACTATTGTGCAAGACCTTAATCGTTGGTGGCATATGCTCAGAGGAAAAGAGGATCCCTATTTAAAAGTTGGAGACATTAACGATAAGAGTGCACGTGGAGGCAGTGATTTTGTTTGGTCGTTAAAAGACATTTGTTTTGATGTAAAAAAGGGCGAGGTATTAGGTATTATTGGCAAAAACGGGGCCGGAAAATCAACGCTGTTAAAAATTTTGTCTCAAGTAACTACACCAACAACCGGTCAGGTAAAAATAAAAGGCCGAATTGCCTCCTTATTGGAGGTTGGCTGTCTCTTATACACATCTCCGAGCCCACGAGACGT
>CAWUNH010000175.1:0-3889 GCA_963923435.1 uncultured bacterium | reverse complement strand
GGAATTAACATGACGGTTAATAAACACATCGGAATTCGCTCCGCACTCTGCTGGAATATAGAAATTACAAAACTGGCCCGACAACACAACAACGCCAACGTTATGGCCCTTCCGGCAAGATATATTCAAACCGAAGAGGCGTTAAAAATGACCCAGGTTTTTTTAACCGAGCCTTTTGAAGGCGGGCGCCATCAAGATAGAATCAACAAAATAAACCCAACATAAACAAAGGTTTTTAAAGCAAACAAAAACAAGCTGTTTTTAAGAAAAGACGCTGTTTTTAATTGTGTATTTTTGTGCCCACACATGGAGCACATTCGAAATTTTTGCATAATTGCCCACATTGACCACGGCAAAAGCACCCTGGCCGACCGTCTGTTGGAATTTACCGGCACCATAAGCAAGCGCGAAATGCAAAACCAGGTATTAGACGACATGGATTTGGAAAAAGAGCGCGGCATTACCATTAAAAGCCACGCCATTCAAATGACGTATGCACACGAGGGAACGTCGCATGTTTTAAATTTAATTGATACCCCCGGTCACGTTGATTTTAGCTATGAGGTGTCCCGCTCTATTGCAGCGTGCGAGGGCGCTTTATTAATTGTTGATGCCGCCCAAGGCATTCAAGCACAAACCATTTCAAATCTTTACTTGGCGCTTGAACAAGACCTAACCATCATTCCTGTATTAAATAAAATAGACTTACCCAGCGCAGAGCCCGAATTGGTTAAAGATCAAATTATCGACCTCATTGGTTGCAAACCCGACGACATTATTCCCGCTTCTGGCAAAACCGGACAGGGCGTTGAGGACATTTTAAAAGCCATTGTAAACCGAATACCAGCCCCTCGCGGTCAAAGCCAACAACCCCTGCAGGCCCTCATTTTTGATTCTGTATTTAATTCGTTTCGAGGAATAATAGCCTACTACCGTGTTTTTAATGGATCTTTAAAAAAAGGCGCCAAGGTTAAATTTGTTAATACCGACACCGAATATTTTGCTGAAGAAATAGGCATTTTAAAACTAAAACCCGAACCGCGCAACGAGGTGCTAACCGGCGATGTAGGCTATATCATTTCGGGCATTAAAGAGGCCCGCGAGGTAAAGGTGGGAGACACCATTACCAATGCGGACAACCCTTGCGAAAGCGCCATTAAAGGTTTTGAAGACGTTAAACCCATGGTGTTTGCAGGAATTTATCCAGTAGACACCGAGGACTTTGAAGAACTGCGGTATTCCATGGAAAAACTCCGCTTAAACGACGCCTCCTTGACCTGGGAGCCAGAAAGTTCGGCAGCCCTAGGGTTTGGTTTTAGATGCGGATTTTTAGGCATGCTGCACATGGAAATCATTCAAGAGCGCCTGGAACGCGAATTTAACATGACCGTTATTACCACGGTTCCAAACGTTTCTTATTTGGCTCATTTAAGCAACGGAAAATCAGTGGTTGTAAATAATCCCAGCGATTTACCCGATCCTGGATTAATGGACCGCATTGAGGAGCCCTACATTAAAGCCAACATTATTACAAAATCCGAATACATAGGCCCCATAATGACCCTTTGTATTGAAAAACGCGGAGAATTAAAAAACCAAAGCTATTTAACCACAGACCGCGTAGAATTGGTGTTTGAAATGCCGCTTGGAGAGGTGGTTTTTGATTTTTTCGATCGGCTTAAATCCATATCAAAAGGATACGCCTCCTTTGATTACCACCCCACCGGAATACGCCCCTCGGATCTGGTAAAACTGGATATTTTATTAAACGGCGAACAAGTAGACGCGCTTTCTGCGCTCATTCACCGAAGCAATGCCTACGAATTTGGAAAAAAAATTTGTGAAAAATTAAAAGAACTTATTCCTCGCCAGCAATTTGAAATTCCCGTTCAGGCTGCCATAGGCGCAAAAATTATTGCGCGTGAAACCATACGGGCCTTGCGCAAAGACGTTACCGCTAAGTGTTACGGGGGCGACATCAGCCGAAAACGAAAACTTTTAGAAAAACAAAAAGAAGGCAAAAAACGAATGAAACAAGTGGGCAGTGTTGAAATTCCTCAAAGCGCTTTTATGGCCGTTTTAAAATTAAACGGGTAACCCTCTTTTTTTTAACTTTATTAAATGCTGAGATGGCTTTTTATTTTTGGAATTTGCGCATCGGTTGCCGCACAACCCCAAACGGAGTTTTACGACGTGGCACAAAAACAACCCAAATCAACCACCAGCTATTCTAATGGCCTACCCCACGGCCCTTATACCGAATACAGCCTGGATGGGCGGGTATTGGTTATTGGGTATTTTAAACAGGGCGACATGGACAGCCTGTGGACGCACTTTTATACCTCGGGCAGTCCAAAATCTGTAGAGTCCTATAAAAAAGGATATTTAGACGGCACATCAAAGTATTACTATAAAAACAAAACGCTTGCTCAAACCACCCAACACCTTAAAGGCGCAGCAGAAGGAGAATGGAATCTTTATTTTGAAAACGGATCCCTTCAGGCAACCGAACACTACAGCAAAGGAAAAAAACAGGGAGAGTGGCGTTTGTATTATAAATCGGGTGGACCCCAAAGCGCAACAACCTATAGCAACGATGTAATAAACGGCCCCTACCAAGAATGGTATCCCGCCCCCAATTCAAAATTAAAAACCAGCGGAAATTATTATCAAGGGGAAAAAAGCGGCAACTGGACCACGTATTTTAGCGACGGCCTATTAAGCCAACAGGGACATTACCAAGACACAACCTGGTTTTTAGACGAGCTGTATACCCAACGCGTCGGAACAAGCCAAAAACACATTATCAGCTCTGGAAACGGCAGCCTTACAGCTTTTTACGACAATGGGTACATCAGCGCTAGTGGATCGTACAGCGCCGGCTTGAAATCGGGTCGATGGCAATTTTTTCACCCCAACGGCGAGCTCAATTATGAGGCCGAATACCAAAACGGCTATAAAAACGGGCCGGCCTTTGCGCTATACCCCAACCACAACATTAAATGGGCCGGTTTTTATATTAACAACATTAAAGACGGCTACTGGAAATATTTTCGAGACAATGGCAATTTAGAAATGGAGGGCCTTTTAAAACAAGGACTCCGCGAGGGCACCTGGACCTATTATTATAGCAACGGCTTTAAAGAAGCCACCGGAACATACTCCAACGATTTACAGGAAGACCTCTGGACCTATTTTTATAAATCGGGCGAAACCTGGAAAAAAGGCGCATTTACATTCGGCAAAAAAAACGGATTGTGGACCACCTGGTGGGAAAATGGCAAAACATTGCAGGAAGGGCGCTACGAAAATGGTATTGAAAAAGAGGTTTGGAGCAGTTGGTGGGAAAACGGACAGCTCAAAGACCGAGGACGGCTCGAGGGGCACACGCTTATTGGGCTTTGGGAGGGATGGCACGCTAATGGAGAGATGCGCTATAAAGGTGCCTATACCAAAAACGGACTTAAAGAGGGGACTTGGCTGTATTTTGACCCAAAAGGGCGCCCCGAAGAGCAGATTTCGTTTTCAAAAGGAATTAAAGAAGGCGAGTATACAAAATGGAACACCCGGGGTGGCGGAACCGAGAGTTTTGGAACGTATAAAAACGGATTAAAGCAAGGCGCTTGGGCCTTTTATTACGAAACCGGCGTATTGCAATCTAAACAAACATTTACAGAGGGTAAACTGGACGGACCCTGCGAGGCTTTTCACGAAAACTCAAAACCCTTAAGCAAAACCCATTATATTTTAATTCCAGACAAAGCCGGTGTTTTAAAAAGCGTTCCGCACGGTGTTTGGCAGTATTGGGATTACAAAGGCAATTTAACAAACACCTTAAATTATGTGCGCGGGATACGTAAATAAATTCAAATGGATTTTTGCTTTTCTT
>CAWUNH010000174.1:0-3898 GCA_963923435.1 uncultured bacterium | reverse complement strand
TTACAAATACGCGTGCGGTATCGGTAGCTACATTCAATTCAATTCGAATGCTGTCAACAGCGTTGGGTCGTAATTTACTTTGGCTCACGTTCAAGAGTTCAAGAATTGTTTTGCCATTGTAATTTGGGTTCATTATAAGTGCGCCCGAAACCGAAGTGGATAATACGGTGTAGCTGGCCGGCGCTTTAATGGCTGCACTCAAATCGTCCTGTACACTAATGTTCCGAAGGGTGTCGTTACCCAAATTATGAACTGTAATCGAATAATAAAACTTATACTTTCTTGGATCATTATTAACCATTTGAGCATATCCCCGTTTGGTCAAACCCAACAATCGGATGGGTGTAAAGCTTACAACAGTAGGTGTGTTATTATTATTCGGATTGTTATCAACATCCGGATCCGGCTTATTACCGGTTTGTGATGTGTCTGCCACTGTAACACTAAAGCTTGTTTTGGCATTTCCAATAACAATGTTTTTGTAAGGTCCAAAATTGCCGTTGGCAGCCACTTTAACCGTAAACCTTAGCGAGTCGGTTTTATTTGGAACTATACTACTGGAGGCTGTTATAACAAGATTGGTTTGCGTTAAACCGTCAAAAGAAGCATTGGCAAGCAAATTACTGTTTAATGAAACAACCGTTGGTCCGGAGGTTACCGTAAACGAAGTTGGGAATGGAAAGGTATTTGCGAGGTTTTCCGATAAACTAACATTGTTTAAAGGTGCCGTGTCGGTGTTTTTTAATGTAATATTATAGGTTACATTATAAGTGCCGTCTACGGTATTGGATATAACTGAAACCACCGATTTAGCAATTCCTAACACCTTTGGAATACAATCCACCGGTCTTAAAATTAAGGTAGTGTCTTTTATACAACCCTGATCGTCGAACAATCGAATGGTATAGGCCAAGGTATTCGTCGGATTGGCAAGATTACTGGTTACAATACCATTGGTGGGGATATTGGCAGACCCTAGGGTATAGGTAGCTGAACCGGAATAGGTTAAGCCCGCATTTAAATCGTACTTGTCAAAGGTTCCAAAATTACCTAAGGTTATTTGTCCGTTATTTAATGAAATTCCGTTGCTGCATGTAGCCGCACTGATGGATGCCGTAATTTCAACTCGGGTATGAATTCCCACTGATACTAAGGCCGTATCACTGCAATTGCTGGACAAATCGGTCACTACTACCGTATAGGTTCCTGGGCTGGTTATACTTACTGTTTGTGTATTGGCAGTAAAGGTTGCAGGCCCCGTCCATGCATACCCCGGATTGGTGGTGGTATGAATGGCTGTTAATGTCACTGTATTTACAGCGCAAGTGATACTTCCTGAACTGCTGGCCGTGACCGATGGAATGGATCCGTCCGTAGGAACGTTAAGTGTAGCGGTGGTAGAACAACCGGTAAGGGTGTCGGTAAGGGTAACCGTAAAGGTTCCCCATTGCAGATTGAGCGTTGGATTTTGAAGGGATGAGGTATAGGAATTGGGTCCGTTCCAAGAATATCCGAGATTAGAACTTGTTGAACCTGCAAAAATCTGTACCGTAGGACTTGCACAGGTAACCGTACCGCTGCATGCCACCGTTACATTAGCCGGTAATGGATTCACAACAATGTCTACGGTTTGGGTAGTAGGGCAATTTCCGCCATTGTCTCCAATTACCGTATAATTGGTGGTTACCGTTGGATTGTCTACGATAAATGAATTGGTGCTGCCGCTGGGTAACCAGGTATAATTGCTTGCACCCGTTGCGGTAAGCGTAGCCGAATTACCAGCGCAAACTGTCAAATTCAAGGGTGCTACAATAACGGTTGGAACAGGCACTACCTGAACCTGAATAGAATCCACACCAATACATCCGTTGGCATCTTCACCGGAGGCTGTATAGGTAGATGTTACCGTTGGGGATACTGAAATTGGATTTACCGTTGAATTTAACGGCGACCAGGTGTAATTAATAGCCCCAGAAGCAGTTAAGGTCGAAGTGTTTCCATTGCATATAGTTGCAGGTGAAGCTGCTAAGGTTAAAACAGGCAAGGCATTTACTAAAATTGAAACCGTTCCCTGACCAATACAACCATTGGCATCTGTACCATCCACTGTATAAGTTGTAGTTATTGTAGGATTATCGCTGGCAGGGTTTAACGTAGATGCTATGGGAGACCAGGTGTAATTGACGCCACCGTTTGCAGTTAAGGTAACCCCTAATCCGGAGCATACCACTGTGGGATTGGTAACTGCCGTAATGGTTGGCAAAGAAAATGCAAACACTGAAACGGTAGTGGTGTTAGGGCAACCGCCGCCGTTGTCACCAATTACAGTATACGTGCTTGTAGCCGTTGGGGTTTCAACGGTAAGGGAATTGGTTCCATTGCTGGGCAACCAGGTATAATTGGTGGCTCCTGTAGCCGTCAGGGTTACATTACTGCCCGCACAAACGGAGGCATTTAGTGGAGAAATCACTACCGTTGGTACAGGAACCACTTGTACTTGAATGGAATCCAAACCGATACAACCGTTCGCGTCTTCGCCGTAGGCAGTATACGTTGTAGTAACCGTCGGAGAATCCGACACCGGATTTAGGGTTGTATTAAGCGGTGCCCAGGTATAATTGATTGCTCCAATGGCCGTAAGGGTGGTAGTGGCTCCCGGACAAATTGTCGATGGGGAAGCTGAAAGGGTTAAAGTTGGTAAGGGATTTACCGTAACCGTCAGGGTACTTTGATTGGTACATCCATTGGCATCAATACCATCTACCGTGTAGGTTGTCGTAATTGTGGGATTGTCTGTGGCAGGATTTAAAGTAGATGCAATGGGAGACCAGGTGTAATTGACGCCACCGTTTGCAGTTAACGTTACTCCGGAGCCGGAACATACAATGCTGGGATTTGATACTGCGGTAATTGTTGGCAATGCATTCACAGTGACCGAAATGGTTTGGGTTTGTGAACAACCCGCATTATCTCCAATTACCGTGTAGGTTGTGCTGAGAGTTGGAGATTCAACAATCGATGTAGCATTGGATGCTGAGGGCAACCAGGTATAGGTATTGGCGCCGTTTACTGTTAAGGTTGTTGTACCCCCAAAACATACTGCTGTTGGTGAGGCCGCCACTACTACAGTGGGCGATGGCAGAACACTTACGGTAACAGCTGCAATGTTGGGACAATTATTGGCATCTAAACCTATAACGCTATATATCTGAGTCGCCAACGGCGCATCCGTAAAAGAGGCAAGGGTTTGTAAGCCCGGCAGCCAGGTATAGGATGTTGCACCTCCGGCCGTTAGCGTAGTTGTGAGTCCGATGCATAAAATTGTTGGATTTGCGTTGGCAGTTACCGTTGGTAATGGATTTACGGTTATTATTAAAGTGGATGTGGTAGAACAACCGTTACTTTCTCCTGTTAGCGTATACGTCGTAGTTAAAGTAGGGCTTACCACTACATTACTTCCGGTAAGGGTTCCCGGATCCCAGGTATAATTAGCCGCTCCGGTTGCAATTAAAGCGGTTGTAAAGCCGCTGCATATAGTTGCATTACTTGCAGTAAGCGTTAACGATGGCAATGGTACAACCGTTAGTGTAAATTGATCGGTTGCAGAACAGGTTCCGCCATTGGTTCCAGATAAACTGTAAACCGTAGTTGTGGTTGGATTTACAACAACCGATGTGGCGGTAGAACCACCGGGCAGCCAAGTGTAGTTTGCAGCACCGCTGGCACTGAGCGTAGCAGTATTTCCAATACAAATTGTATTGCTGGTTCCCGCGATTATCACCGTTGGTACTGTATTAACTACTACGGCCAGGGTTTCTGTTCCCGGACAACCAGCACCGCTCGAGGCTGTTACTGTGTATACCGTGGTAATGGTTGGTGTTACCACTACGGTAGTTCC
>CAWUNH010000173.1:0-3914 GCA_963923435.1 uncultured bacterium | reverse complement strand
ACATAAAAGTGGTCTGCAGGGTATCCGTCCAAACGATGGTTTTTACACCCCCCTTAAAGGTATATAATACAATTAATGCCAGTATTATTAATGCTGTTGTATGAAAGGATAATCCCCAAGCCCGAAGCACGTATAATTCTAAAACGTGAATAACCAAATACAGCCTTAGCGTAGCCCCTAAAGTGCGAGAGATAATAAAAATCCAAGACCCGGTTTGATGCGCGGTAGATCCAAAGCGGTGGTTTAAATAGCTGTATATAGAAGTTAACCCGAGGCGGTAGTACAAAGGTAAAAGCAGGTAGGCAATTACCCAATAGCCCATTCCATAACCCAAAACAACCCAAGCATAATTAAAACCATTGGATCCAACGGTGCCGGGTACAGAAATAAAAGTCATTCCGGACAATGAAGTACCAATCATTCCAAAAGCTACCAGCATCCAATGGCTGTTTTTATTTCCAATAAAATAACTTTGGTTGTCCGAATTACGGGCAGATTGGTATGCAATGCCCAATAGAATTAATAAGTAACCCAATAAAATAAAAGGCATCCCATTCATACTCCTAAAATAAACGATTGCAGGTTGTATAGAATTTTATCGGAAGAATGTTATAAACAATACATTCTTATCGATACTTTTGTGTATGGAATTGCATTCCAAATTAATTCAAGAGGCCACGGAACGCTTTTCAATGTTACCGGGCATTGGAAAAAAATCGGCCCTTCGATTTGTATTAAACCTCATTAAATCTGGACCCGATCAATTGCATCGGTTAAGTCTATTATTGGAACGGTTAAGCCGTGAATTGGGATATTGTAAAACTTGTTACACCTTAACCGAATCTGAGTTTTGCAGTGTATGTGAAAATCCCAACCGCGACCGCACTTGTATTTGCGTGGTAGAAGATTACAGAGACGTTATGGCCATTGAAAACAGTAAATCCTTTCAGGGCAACTACCATGTTTTGGGCGGACTGATATCGCCTATGGACGGAATTTCGCCCAGTATGTTGCATTTGGATTCCTTATGGCAACGGGTTCAGGAAAACCGTGTGCAGGAAATTATTTTAGCATTAAATACTTCAATGGAAGGGGAAACAACGGCTTTTTATATTTTTAAAAAATTAGCCCCATTAAACATAAAGTTAAGTACCATTGCCAGAGGTTTGGCCGTTGGTGACAGTTTGGAGTATGCCGACGAAATAACGCTTAGCCGTTCTTTAAAACACCGGGTGCCCTTTGAGGGAATTCTTCAAAAAGGTTAACCGGCAGGTTCTAACACCTTCATCAAACCATCGAGAGGGGTATAAATAAGTTCTGCCTTAAACAGTTGAGCAAATACTGTTTTAATACGCTCCTTTACTTCGCTTACATTTACCGAACTTCCCAACTCGGCCTTCATGCTGGTAACGCCTTTTCCTTTTATTCCACAGGGAATAATATGATTAAAATAATTTAAATCGGTATTTACATTTAATGCCCATCCGTGCATGGTTACCCAGCGGCTGCAACGTACTCCAAAAGCACAAATTTTTCTGGCGCGGGTTAAATGCTCTGGTTCAATCCAAACACCTGTTTCTCCGGGACTTCGACTGGCAAGGATCTGATAACTTGCCAAAACCTGAATGATGGTTTCCTCCAACAGTCTTAAATAGCGGTGTATGTCCGTAAAAAAGAAATCAAGATCAAGCAGGGGATATCCAACCACCTGTCCGGGTCCATGATAGGTAATATCGCCTCCGCGGTTTATAGGGTAAAACTGGGCATTGAGCTGTTTTAGTTCATGGGTAGCTGCCAGTAAATGTTCCGCTTTACCGCTTTTGCCCAGGGTAAATACGTGCGGATGTTCAACCAGTAAAAGATAATGATTTACAGTTTCTGTATTCTGAGATTGCGCACGTCGTGAAATTTTGCCCTCTATGAGTTGTTTAAAAAGGCGTTCTTGCAAATCCCAACACGATTTGTAATCCATTTGTTCAAGATCGCAGCATAAAATGCGTTGGACCTGCATCAGGTAGATAAAAAGGCTTTTAAACCATCGATAACTCGTACTTCAGTGGCATCAATCCCCTTTAAATCTGCCAAATAACAACTTAACCAATCCGAAAAAACAATTAAATAAAAACTCTGCTCAAGTAAAGTTGACCCTTTTGCCTGAATGTCGATGGTTTCGGCACCGGCCTGATTAAAAATTGGTTTGCAATAACGGTATCGTTTTTTATTTTGCTCGGCATCAAAATCGGTATGCAGCCCTAAAACAACTGTTTCGGCAGGAGTTTTTACCCAGCCCACCAATTCGTTATGGTTCATTTCCGGAAACATGTGATGCCAGCACAGCACTTTGGAATTTTCATTGAGTTGCTGTCGGCAGCGAATGCAAACACCTTCGTTGCTGCCAAATCCGTAAACCACAATAAGTTTGTTAAAACATTGTTGGGCAATTTCCTGCGCTTTAAGTTGAAGTGCAGATTGTTCTTGGGTTAAAAAGTGTGCCAGCGATTCAATAGAAGCTGCCGAATCGGGTAAAATGTGCAAACGAAAAAAAATGTCGCAAAGATACACAAAAGGGTAGGCGATACTGGCCCTTGGGGGTTGACCGCCCGGCATGGTATACAACGGAAAGGAATGTTTATGGGACCGTTCTGAAAGTTGGCCTCCGCTGCTGATGCAAATAATGCGTGCTCCCCGATTAATAGCCTGATCGACAACAGCCAGGGTTTCTTCGGTATTTCCCGAATAACTGCATGCAATGACTAGAGTAGTGGCATTTACCCATGCAGGCATTTCGTAATCTTTTAAAATAAAAACGGGAAGTGTTAAATCAGATCGAAATACATCGGTAAAAATGGTACCGCAAATTCCCGACCCCCCCATTCCTGCTACTAATACGGCACTGGGTTTAAAATTGTTATCAAAACCATGTTTGGGTTTGGTATTTAGGGCGTTTAGCAATTGCTTTGGAAATTCTTCTACAAAGGCCTTCATTTTACAAAAGTATTAATAATTGGATGTTTAACGGTTTTTAGAATTACTTAAAAAGTGCTTATTTAAAGTTTTTATCATACCATGCCTTTGCTTTTAATAACCCAATTTGGCTTAAGGAATCGGTAATGCGTCCTTCCATTACCATTGAAACGGCTGTTAACAAGGGTATTTTTTGAATTTGTAAAAGCTCTGAAGATTCCGGCTCTGGTATGCCCATTTCCAAATCGGTGGCCAAATATAAAATTCCCAATTCATCGCAAACCGAATTGCTGGTATGCAGTCGGCTTAATTCCAACCATCGATGGGCCGTTAAACCGGTTTCTTCTTTTAGTTCACGTTGCGCGGAAAGCAATGGATCGGCATCCAAGGCTCCGCCTCCTTCGGGAATTTCCCAGCTATAGGCATTCAAAGGAAATCGCCACTGACCAACCAGCCAGGTGCATCCCGTTGTGTCGATAGGAATAATTCCGATGGCGATATTTTTAAATGAAACTGTTCCGTATTGTCCCGGCAGCCCAGAGGGATTTAAAACCTGGTAATCGGTTACAGTAATCCAGGGGTTTTCGTATACTTTTTTTTTATGGGTAACCTTCCACGGATTTTCTATTTCAGTCATGGTGTAAAGATAAGGATGCGGTTTAGAGCTATAAACTTGATTTTAATTATGAACAAAATATTATTTAGAATGATTATAAATAAAAATAATGTTAAAAAAAATAATAAAAAACAGGACTCTATATGGTCAGTTGTCCTAAATTTGCGTGCGATAATTACGACATGTTCTGTACTCGTTCATCGAAAACAAACGGTTCTACACAATCTCAACTTCTTATGAAACACGTTGTTAAAGGATTTATACCCCCTTTTGGCAAGTTTTTTGCCCTGATACTGATACTCGTTACCGGAATCTCCGTATCCAGTGCACAGGA
>CAWUNH010000172.1:0-3926 GCA_963923435.1 uncultured bacterium | reverse complement strand
TTTGGCAAACCGGATCGGGTACTCAAAGCAATATGAATGCCAATGAAGTAATTGCCTACCGTGCGCATGTATTGCAGGGTGGTTCTTTAACCGATGAAACCAAAGCGCTACACCCTAACGACGATGTAAACAAGTCCCAGAGCAGCAACGACACCTTCCCGACCGCCATGCATATAGCCGCCTACCGTCAAATAGTTGGTATAACGCTTCCTGGACTTGAAATGCTTCGGTCCACTCTAAACTCAAAAGCTCAGGAGTTTAGTTCCATCATAAAAACAGGTCGTACCCATTTTATGGATGCAACCCCGCTTTCTCTGGGTCAAGAATTTAGCGGCTATGTTCAACAACTGGATATGTGCAAGAGAGCCTTATTGCATGCGCTTGAAGCCATACGAGAGCTCGCACTCGGTGGAACTGCTGTAGGAACCGGGTTAAACACCCCACAGGGATATGATAAAAAAGTAGCCGAACATATTGCTGCATTAACAGGGCTTCCCTTTGTAACCGCCCCCAATAAATTTGAAGCTCTTGCCGCTCATGATGCGATGGTCGAATTAAGCGGTGCCCTAAAGCGACTTGCCGTTGCTTTAATGAAAATTGGAAATGACATTCGAATGTTGTCGTCTGGTCCCCGCTGTGGCATTGGGGAGCTTATTATCCCCGACAACGAACCCGGTTCGTCCATAATGCCCGGAAAAGTTAATCCTACACAGCCCGAGGCCTTAACCATGGTATGTGCTCAGGTTATTGGAAACGATGTTGCCGTTAGTATTGGTGGCAGTATGGGACATTTTGAATTAAATGTTTTTAAACCTTTAATTGCAGCCAATGTACTGCAGAGCGCAAGATTGTTAGGCGATGCTTGTAAGAGTTTTAATGAAAAGTGTGCTGTGGGTATTTCCGCAAACAAACCTGTTATTCAAAATCATTTAAACCAATCTCTGATGCTCGTAACAGCTTTAAATCCACACATTGGATACGAAAAAGCGGCTAAAATTGCCAAAACAGCACATCTAGAAAACACAACGCTAAAAGCAGCTGCACTAAAGTTGGGCTATTTATCTGAATCGGAATTTGATCAATGGGTTCGACCGGAAGATATGATTGGAAGCCTTAAATAACTTAACGGGTTCTTTTTTTTCTAAACTCTTTGGGTTTAGAATATGACGGTTTTCGATCCCTTTCTCTGCTTTCTCTGTAAGGTTTGTCTTTTTCTGATTTAGACCTGGCAGAACGTTCGGATTTGGGAGTATCCGAATACCCATGATCCATCCATTCGGATCTTAATCGACGACCCTGAAACATCATTTTATTGGAATTAATTTGTTCAATCCGTTGCTGGTACTGTGCCTCGGTTTCAAAAAAACTGGCACTGCGTTTCATTTGAACATTAAAAACCATGTTTTCGGGTATTTCACATTGCTGGGAAAGCAGATACTTAAAACTTTTTATATCGAGCCCATCCATGGTGCCTAAATTTAAATATACGCGGCCTGTTTTTGGCTTGGCTTTGGATCGGGTTTTTTCCGTTGAATACTTCTTTAGAAGTTTTTCGTACATCGGATAAATAAATTTTGATAAAAGCTGGCTGGAACTTAAGTTATTGAGCGCTTCTGGAGCCGCCTTTAAAAAAGGTTCGAGCGCTGTTTCGTCGGCATTTATATTTAAAATAGCTTCAAACTCAAGCGCTAAACGCTTTTTAATAATTTCGTTTTTACCCGGTAAATCTCTTAAATGAATTTTTTGTTTGATAAACCGTTCAATTTGTTTCACTTTAGCCTGCTCCTTGGGAGAAACAATAGAATACGCAGCGCCGTTATTTCCGGCACGGGCAGTACGTCCGGTTCGGTGGGTATATTGCTCCACATCTTCAGGCAGGTGATAGTTGATTACATGCGTTATACCCTGCACATCAATGCCCCGTGCGGCTACATCGGTGGCAATCAAGAGCCGCAAATGTCCCGAGCGGAATCGTCCCATAACAGTATCCCGTTGTGCTTGAGACAAATCGCCATGAATGGCATCTGCTAAATACCCGTCGCGAATTAAATAATCACTTAACTCCTGTGTATCGCGTTTTGTTCTACAAAATACCATTGCAAACAAACCCGGATTGGAATCCAGTATTTTAACCAGGGCTTGATAGCGGTCGGAATGCTGAACTAAAAAATAATCGTGACTTAAATTATCAGCCGTTTCATTGGTTTTACCGGTTGTGATTTGTACCGGTGAATTCATAAAACGTTTGGCGATTCGTTCTACCGATGAAGGCATGGTCGCGCTGAATAACCAAGTATTGTGTTGGCCGCTAATGTGCTCTAAAATGGCATCCAAGTCTTCCTGAAAACCCATGTTAAGCATCACGTCTGCTTCATCTAAAACCAAAAACTTAACATGATCCAAATGAATGGCACGACGGTCCAGCAGATCGCGCAAACGTCCGGGTGTAGCTGTTACAATATGTACCTGTGATTTTAATTGCCGTATTTGAGTTTGAATAGAGGCCCCTCCGTATACAGGAACAATACTGAGTCCATTAATATATTTAGCATATTTTTCCAGTTCCGTTTGAATTTGAACACAAAGCTCTCGCGTTGGTGCTAATATAACGGCCTGAATGCCTCGATCGGAAGTTTGAATGGTGTTTAATAAAGGCAAACCAAAGGCAGCAGTTTTACCAGTACCGGTTTGAGAAAGCGCTACTAAATCGGTTTGTACTTGTTTATTTACAATCGTGTATACCTGTTGTTGTACAGGTGTTGGAACGGAAAAACCAAGCTCGGTAACAGCCTGAATGATTTCAGGTTTAAGGTGGAGTGAGTCAAATGTCATTGATGATTTCCCAACTGGGATTTAATATAGTTAAGCCTAAAGGCACGCAAAGATAGGTAATTAAAACGGTTTATTTATCTACTTAATGAAGTTTGAGAGATTTCAGGTGATTTTCGTAGAATAAGAAAACGAAAAATACCATGTAAATACCCCCATCCGTAAGCAATATGAATGTTCCAATACATTAAAACTATTTGATGCCATTGCTTTATGGGCAGCTTTGAAAAAGCTGTATAATAAAAATTTAATAGAACATACGCTGCTAATGGGCCACTAAGGAGTAAAATATGGTCCATGTGATAAAAAACGGGAAGCAGTAAAAGATATAGTGTAAAAAGGGGTGGAATAAGTTGGCGTAGGGTGGTTATGGCTGCATATTTTTTATTTACAAATACTTTCCAATAACCGTATTGATAAAATTGTTTAAATGTATTTTTAATTGAACTACGCACCCTGTATTTTAAAAATATAGAATGCTCATAAAATATTTTACCTCCGTTTTTTAATACTCTGTAATTGAAATCATCGTCTTGATTTCTTATCAAACGTGAATCGAACATGCCAATTTTTTTAAAAACCCACATCGGATACATAGGACTGGTAACAGTATCTGTAAAACAGGAAGTGTTCAGGGTTCTGAAATTTCCTACCCCCATTCCAAGTGAGGTACTCATAACATAGGCAATTACTTTAGAAATTGAATTTTGAAAATCGTTTACAACGCGTCCACCAACACACCAAATAGAGGCATCACGTTCTAGCAACGTTAAGGCGGTTGAAATATAATTGGTTGAAATAAAATGACGGGCGCCAATAATTTGTACGTAATCCGCGGAAGAGTCGAATTCGATCCCTAAATTAAATGCAATAGGTGTAATGCCTTTAATATTACTCACCAATGATACATTTGAATGCTTTTTAGTAATGACTTCAACAATTGTTTTACTTTGATCGGTACTGCCGCCATCAACTACTACAACGTGCAGGTGATGTAATTCCAGGTTCGTTGAGTTTAAAACATGTTCAATGCAGGTTGAAATATGAAGTTCTTCGTTTCTACAAGGTATAACAACAGTAATTCGACTCATATTTAT
>CAWUNH010000171.1:0-3939 GCA_963923435.1 uncultured bacterium | reverse complement strand
ACCTATTTTAACAAATCGGTTTACTTTGTTAAAGTTTACGGCATTGGTAAAATTTGTATTTGAAAAATTGTGCGTTTTTTGCATTAAACCCTGATACAAGAGGGTATTGTTTGGATTGTGTTGCCATTGACGTTGTAATTGCAGGGTGTTTAACAATTGATCTTTGACCTCAGGAATACGATTTCCAATATACTCAGAAGCCGCGTCGCTTGACATAAACTTTGAACTAAAAAGCCCCATTATCAGTGGTTTAAGAACCCAGCCTGTAAATAAACCCAGATTTATAAGCACATTGGTTACTAAAAGGGTAAACCGAAGCGCAACCGATTCTATTTTATAGGCCAATGAGGTATAAGAAGTAAATAAAATGATAAAACCTATCAAAAAGAGTAGTAAACCACGAAACGTTTGTTCCCAGTAATACTTTTTTCGAAATGCACGAATGCGTTGGTGCAAACCCTCTAATTCGGTATTTAAGTTCATTTACTGACTAATATTACACCATTTAACGTTTGGTTCTGCAAACCGAATCCTTAAAAATTTCAAAAAAATGATTTGGTCCTAAATAAAATTTTTCCGAACGGGTATTAATGAAAACGGAATCCAATGTGTTGGTGGATAAATGGTAGCTGTAACGGTAACGACTTCCACATCCCTCGATTGTTTGGTCGTTTATCAGGATTCCATCGGTTGTTGGAAATGGAATTTTCTTTATTCGTGCACCAAACCGATCAAATATCCAAACTCCCGAATCTTTAAATAATACAAATAATTTTAAACCGTATTCCACCATGTATACGGGTTCTAAAAAAACATTGTAAAACTGAGCTAAATTGCCGGTTTTAACGATGCTTTGACCCGTTTCGTCCAATCGAATGAGCTCCGAATTTGCCTGATTGTAAATCCAAATTCCTTTTAACTGACTGGTACAAACCCATTCCGTTTGCGGATATCCCAGTTTATCTAAATACAGAGGACCAAATTTTAAGGCCAATACATTGTCCAACTGAATTACTGCTTGATAGGACTTATAAAAAACGGTAAGAGCCATTGGATTTTGTACATCTAAATGGCTGATAGAACCGTACTGAAACGTAGAATATTCCTGATTGCGCGGCATTTGCGCCCCCCCCTTTACAATTGTGTTGCGGTATATGGCATACCAATTACCTAAATGATCTTCGCGCAAGGCCTCAGCAGTATGTTTTAATATACACTGGCCCAAAACAAAGGATGCACCAAGAAAAAAAATAAAAAAGGCTTTTATGCGCTTTAAGACTAACATAAATTAATAAGTTCGTTTGCCAGGTCTCGCGAATTAGAAAGACGGGGAACTTTGTGCTGTCCTCCCAACTTGTGTTTTGTTGTGAGCCATTTCATAAAGGTAGATTCAGGTAACGTATGTAATTGCGGAAATCCCAATACCAAACTATTATAACGTTTGGCTTCGTAATCGCTGTTATGGGATTGCAAATGCTGATCTACCAAATTCATAAAATAGTCGGGATGTTCGGGCAAGGTTTCAAATTCGATAAACCATTCGTGATAACCTGAGGATTGACTCATAAAAAAAGGAGCCACGGTATACTCTTTAATTCGACAATGCGACTTTAAACACGCATGAGCCAATGCTTCGTCGGTATTGTGAATCATAAGTTCTTCCCCAAAAACATTTAAAAACTGTTTGGTTCGGCCACTGATAATAATTTTATGCGGATTTAAAGACGTAAAACGTATTACATCTCCCAGCTGGTACCTCCATAAACCGGCATTGGTAGTTATAATAAGCGCGTAATCGGTTTGTAATTTTACCCCCGACAATGGTACAACGGTGGCAGTTTTTCCTCGATGGGTACTGGTGAGTTCCTGAAATTCGTAAAAAATACCATAATCCAACATAAGTAACAAGTCGCTAGCCTCGCGTTCGCATTGAATTCCAAAAAAACCTTCCGAAGCATTATAAACTTGTAAATACCGTAGGGGCCGAGGTCCCATAATTCGATCGAAAGGCTCGCGGTAAGGGGTAAACCCCACTCCTCCATGAAAATAAACTTCCAAATCCGGCCAAACCTCTGTAATGCTGTGTTTTTGGGTAAGTTCTAAAACCCTGTTTAACAAAACCAACATCCAGCTGGGGACTCCTGCCAAACTGGTAACACTTTCTTTACTCATTTGAAGAGCCATTTGTTCTAACTTTTGGGACCATTCGTTCATTAAGGCAATGGACCGATCCGGAGCCCGAAAGTACTCCGCCCAAAACGGTAAATGTTGAATAATAATTGCACTCACATCGCCCTGCAATCTTGTAAAATTACCCGTACGGAGTTCCTGAAGCGAACCTCCCAATGCTAAGTTTTTACCTGTAAATAATTTAGTTTCCGAATAAATGGAGCAATACAAGGTTACCATGTCCATTCCTGCTTTATAATGACAATTATCTAAACTTTCTGAGCTCACTGGTAAAAATTTACTTTTATCGGTGGTACCGCTGCTTTTTGCAAACCATTGAATTTCGGTAGGCCATAACAGATTTTGAACTCCCGTTTGCATTCGTTCAATCATGGGTTTTAAACTCTCGTAATCCTGCAAAGGCACTTTTGAGCAAAACTGATCGTAGGTTTTTATTTGACTCAATTCATGCAATTTTCCGAATTCTGTTTTAGCCCCTTCCTTTAATAACTGTTGCAACCATTCGTCCTGAACCTCATGCGGATATTTAATAAACAAATCAATCTGATGCATGCGTTTTTTCATTAACCAACTGGCAATGGAATTTAAAAGACTCATGCGCGTTTAAAAAAATTTAAAAGGAGTTGTTTATCTAAGCAATTTAAACAGCGTTCGGGTTTTAATCCAGTTTTTTCTGCCACTTTAATTCCAAAATGTAAATCCTGTAATCCTTCCTTGGAATGGGCATCTGGATTAATGGCCAGCCAGACCCCCTGCTCCAAGGCATAATCTATCCAACGCCAGTCCAAATCCAAACGCTGGGGATTGGCGTTAATTTCTACTGCAACCTGATTTTGCGCACAGGCCTGGAGTACTTTTGGGACATCCAAATCGTATCCCGATCTGCGCAACAACAACCGACCGGTCATATGACCTAAAATACGGGTTGCAGGATGTTCAATGGCAGTAATTAATCGGTTTGTAGCTTTATTGCGGTTCATCTGCAACTGAGCATGTACAGAAGCTATTACAAAATCAAATCCCTGTAATAATTCATTGGGATAATCCAATGTTCCATCGTTTAAAATATCGCTTTCAATTCCTTTAAAAATATAACATTCCGGATGTTGTGCATTCCACTGGTCTATTTCTGTCCATTGGTTTAACACGCGTTGTTCTGACAAGCCATTGGCATAAAAGGCGGACTGGGAATGGTCGGTAACTCCTAAATAGGAGTAGCCCAGTTGGGCAACACTGCCGGCCATTTCCTGTAGGGTATGCGAGCCATCGCTATACGTTGTATGAACGTGCAACACCCCCTTAATTTGATTTGCTGCAACGGGATTGTAATTGGGTAAAGCCGCTTTTTGTATATTAAATGAATCCCGTTGAGGAGCGGGCACAAAGGGAATATTCAAAGCTTTATACAACTGAGATTCGTTTTCAAATTTATAGGACAACAATTCATGAAAACCAATGGATTGAAGGTGGTGATCGGGACCGGTATGTAACACTTTTTGAAATATCCAATGTTCTGAATCGGATGGAAATAATTTAATGTGCACCGGAAATGAATGTTCATTTAAACAGGCCTGTACCGCGTCTTTATCAGAAACCAAATAGTCCATACTGTTAATTATTTCCATGTTTCTGGAAAACGTCCCTATTGGCTCTATTTGAATGTTATCAGGAATTAACGAACGTATTTTAAAATTAATTGCACAGGCCTCTGAATATAAAACATAACCGGCCGATGCCTTTAAAAATAAT